>JAGVXR010000085.1 GCA_018303645.1 Candidatus Woesearchaeota archaeon | reverse complement strand
AAATTTTTTAACAAACTTTATAAACAAAAAAATTTCTTTGTTTTATGTATATGGAAAAAATAAAAGTAGAACAGCTCAAAGAAGAAAAACCAGCTGACAGAAGAGACTCTTCAAAGTATGCAACGGGCTTTTCAGACAATCTTCAGCCATTGGAAGCATTGGATTTAAGCAAGATAAATAATTTTGACGAGCTTGCAAAAGCAATGTCAAAAACTTCCTTCGGGGGAAGGAGCATTGGAGAAGCCGCAGATGTGCTTTATGAGATGGCTTTTGACAAAGACTGCTTTGTTGTCGGAACTTTCTCAGGAGCAATGACAGTTGCAAAGATGGGCTTGCTGATTTGCGACATGATTGACACGGGAATGATTAATGCTGTTGTAAGCACAGGGGCTTTGATGACGCATGGCTTTGTAGAAAGCATTGGAATGAGGCATTTCAAGCACAACCCAAAAATGGACGACGTAAAATTATATGAGAAAGGATACAATCGCGTTTATGACACTCTGGAGCTTGAGAAAAATCTTGATGACACCGAAGAGATATTCACAAAAGTGCTTGACAAAATTGACAGAAGCGAGATTCTTTGCAGCCATAAGCTTACAGGCATGCTTGGAAAATTTCTGGCTGAGAATTCAGAAGACAGGGCAATTTTGAAATCAGCTTATACGAAAAAAGTTCCAGTTTACATTCCTGCATTTACTGACTCCGAGCTTGGATTGGACTTAGGGATTTACTTCAAAAGGCAGGAAATAAAAGGCGAAAAGCAATTGCAGTTCAATCCTTTTCTTGACTTGGAGCACTACACCGAGCAGATAAAAAACGCTAAGAAGATTGGAATATTCACGATAGGTGGAGGTGTTCCAAGAAACTGGGCACAGCAGGTTGGTCCTTACCTTGACATTATTGACAAAAGGATCGGGCATGGAGGCGGCTTCAAAAGATTCCACTACGCTGTGAGAGTCTGTCCTGAGCCCGTCAACTGGGGCGGCTTGTCTGGCTGCACTTATTCCGAGGGCATTTCCTGGGGCAAGTTTGTGCCTGAGAATGAAGGAGGCAGGTTTGCAGAAGTCATTGCAGATGCAACCATTGCATGGCCGATAATTCTGAAGGCTGTTATGGAAAGGATGGAAAAAAAATAAAGTTTATATTCTGTTTTAATCATTTTTTTGAGGTAAGAGCTTAAATTAAATATTTAAACTACTTTGCTTGCAAAAATTTATCAGAACTTAATATATCTAAAAGAAGCAAGAGCGCCAATCACTAAAGAAAGCACTACAGAAATTACTGGTAATAAAAGTGTAACAATTATAGCTCTCCAAGTATTAAGTTTATGCAATGATTTGATAATAACTATAGTCACTACAATGTTCCATATAGCTATTAGCCAGAGGAGTGTATTAAAAGGAATACCTATAATGTTAAATACCAAAAGCCAATTAAGCAATAACACATGAGATTGTGCTCTAATATATTCTAGCAATCTACTCTGTCCGCCAAATAGTTTTGCCAAGCCGTGAAAAATAAGTATGGACGATGCAGCAAAAATTACGTAACCTACTATTGTAATTAGAAACACTTTTGCATCAAAAGGAATAACATAAGGGGGAACGTATGGAAGTAAAGCAAACAGCAGAGCAGCTACTATAATTATAATCCAACCATAAACTGTAGAACCAGTATCTTGTGCAATTTCAACTGCCGCAGTTGCATCGAGCCTTATTAAGCGCAACCCTCTCATGATAGAGTCTAAAAATCCCATTAGGCATATTCTAAAATGATTTCTTTATATAGTTTTTCTTTCTAACCACTAAGCATAATAATACTTCCCTTTTTCCTTCTGCTCCCTGTCAAGCCTTGAGTCAAGCTTGTTGACTCTTGGCCTGTTTGTTTCAGGGTCTCTCCTTAATGTTATTCCCAATTCTTTCAAAAACCTGTTCATGCCGTCTTCCATTTCAAAAGGCCCATTTACACTGCCTTCAATTGCAGGCTTGCCCTCAAATACAATCAGCCTGTCGCTTATGTAATCGACAAACAATAAGTCATGGTCCACAATCAATGCAGATGCGCCTTTCTGCTCTATAAAGTCCCTTATGATTTTTGACAAAACCAGCCTTTGCTCTGCATCAAGATAGGCGCTTGGCTCGTCAAGCAAATACAAGTCAGCATCATTTTGGAGGCAATGCGCAATCGCGACTCTTTGCAGCTCCCCCCCGGACAATTCGCTTAATTTATTCAGCGACAATGCTTGCAAATTCAATGGATTTATGATTTGATTTGTATATTTATTAAAAGCGTCTTTCAAGACATCAATAACCAATGCATCAGAAACTTCAAGGTATTGGGGCTTGTAGCTTACAGTCACTTTTTTTGTGATTTCTCCCTTGTCCTGCTTCAGAGCATTTGCAAGGATTTTTACAAAAGTCGTCTTTCCTATTCCGTTCTCCCCCAGGATTCCAATCATCTCATTTTTGTGGATTGAGCCGTTATGTGCTTTCAGCGAGAAATTCCCAAGCCTTTTTTCAATGTCCTTCCATGATGTGATTACCTCTTTTGCATGTCCTTTCTTGACAGGAGGCTTCTCTGCAAACTTTATTTTGGAGTCCCTGAACCTTACATTCTCTTCCTTTATGTAGCCGGACAAATATACATTGATGCCGTTTCTTACCGGCTTTACGCCGCTTACAATCCCATAGGCATTCTCATTGCCGTACATCAGATGCACCATCTCAGCTATGTAGTCAAGAATTATCAGGTCGTGCTCAACAACCAAAACAGAATTATTCTCATTTATCAGCGACTTTATGAATTTGCTTATTTTGATTCTCTGCTTTATGTCAAGGTAGCTTGTCGGCTCGTCAAAAATATACAAATTTGCATTCTTCAAAACAGTTGCTGCAATTGCAACTCGCTGCAATTCGCCTCCTGAAATGTCTGCAATCTCATTGTTGATTATTTCATTTAGCTGAAGCTCATCAGCAATTTTTTTAAGTTCATTCTTTTCGTCAACCTTTTTCAGTAAGTCAATCACCTTGCCTTTTGTCGTCTTTGGAATCAGGTCAACCTGCTGGGGCTTGTATGCAACTTTAATCTCCCCATTTTTTATTTTCTCAAAAAAGCCCTGCGCTTCAGAGCCTTTGAAAAATGATATAAGCTCGTCATAATCGGTTTCGCGCCTTTCCCAGTCGCCGAAATTCGGCTTCAGGACAGAAGCTAAAATCTTGATTGCAGTCGACTTTCCGATTCCATTTACTCCAAGAATTCCGGTAACCTTTCCGAATGTGGGGGTAGGCAGCGAGTAGAGCACAAACCTGTTTTCCCCATAGCGGTGTATTGGCTTGGTTTTTAATTCCTCAGGAAGATTTATTATTTTTATCGCATGCGGCGCTGCTTTTGGGCATATGCCGCATCCCGTGCACAAATGCTCATCAATTGAAAGCTTTCCGTCTGCCTCTATCTTGATGCATTCCTTTCCTGTCCTGTTGACAGGGCAGATGCTTTGTATGTACAGCTTCTGCTGCGCATCCTTCAGCTTTTCGTTGTCCACAATAGCTATTCGTGTCATGGTGTTGCAATTAAATAGAAGTTGCTAGAAAAACTGCTTTGTCAGGTTTTTTGATAAAACATAACCCATAAAGCACTAAAAATAAGCATGGTTTTTAAATATTGTGATATTCCTTATCAAAATGAAATGCTCAATCTGCAGCAAATACATAGAAACAACCTTTCTGGGCAAGATGCTCGGCACTTATGTAAAGGATGGCAAAGGCAAATTACATTCCATCTGCTTTGAGTGCCAGAAAAAGTTCAATTCCAAAGAAGAGATTTTGAAGGCAATAAAGTAGGTATCCTCCCATTTAATTTTTCAATCCGCCTACGGCATTATCTTGTGCGCCTCGGCATTATTCTGTTGAGGCTGCTTTTCCTGTGCTCCTCCTCGACAAGCTGGTTTCCTCTTTCATGCTTGCTTAAAGAGGACGCTCTCGTTTATTTTTGAATTTTTGAGTGTATTGGTTCTTATTGGATTTTAATGTGTTTTCTCAATGATTTTTTAAGAATATTTTAAAAGCTAAACTACATTATCCCATTTATTGCCTCTGTAGTTCAGCCTGGTTAGAATGGCTGCCTCGTAAGCAGCAGGTCGGGAGTTCAAATCTCCTCAGAGGCTTATTTGACTATTTAATAGTAGTTACAAATCGAAAGCTTTATAAAGGGGCAAACGTTCTCTTGCTTAATATTAAAATGCTAATCAAAGTACCTGAATACAAACATTCAACAGTAGAATCGACATTAGAAAGTGCTCTAAAGAGTAATGGGATTCAACTTGGCAGCCCAAAAGAAAAATTTGAATGGAGTGAATTAAGAGGACCTATTGTGGATCGTGAAGCAAAAAAAGAAGATTTTGAAGCAAGATACAGCCGATGGTTAAATCAAGATGTGCATGATAAACATAAACGCGTAATCTCCAAAAACTTACTTTCTAGATATATCTCCAATCCGGCTAAATACTGGGAAACCGTTGATTTAGAGGCTGATAGGGCAGGCGTATCTATGACTTTCTATAATGGAAGATTAGGGAATCTGGAAGAGGTAGATCCTCAAGATTTAGCTCAGGCAGTTAATAATTTTTATGGATTAAAGGTTTCGCCTGAAACCTTTGTAATGTTTGCACCTCGTTTAAGAGATATTCGTGAAAATTCAGATAAATATGATAGAGCAATCGTTAAATTACACGATATAGAAAGACAGCTAACGGAAATTGAGAGGCAAAGCAAATTCAAGTTATTTGAAGCTGCAAGAAACATCGCTAATGAAGAGGACATTTCTACTCAAAATTTATTTGCCGCTACAGGAGAACCAAGACCTGCAAATGCCGTAGAATTAAGTTATATGATTGGAGTAGGGGACGATATATCTAGAGAATTTTTGCAATTCTTAAGAAGTCAAGGTAAACCAGCTAGGTCAAAAGATATTATCAGAATGTTTGTTGATTACACATTAAAACACTAATTTCTTCAAGTAATATCATAATTTCTATTTTACTTTATAATTATATCTTTTTCTTCCATATAGCAAATATATCCTTCAGAATATCTGTTTTAAGGAAATTTTAAAAAGAACTGCTTAAAGTGCTTTACAGAGATGGGAATAGCAGCGTTATTTAAGCAGACAGCCTTAAGGTTACCTGATAAGGTAGCTTTTGAGTTCGAGGAGCAGAGGGTAACATTCAGGGAGATTGACACGGCAGGCAACAAAGTTGCAAATGCCTTCCAAAGCCTTGGCATTGTGAAAGGCGACAGGTTTGCCCAGTTCATGCCTAACTCTTTAGATATCATCTATTCTTTGGTAGGCAACTTCAAGAACGGAAGCATTGTTGTTCCTATGAATGCAAGCTTCAAGGAGCAGGAAATCAATCATATTCTGAGCGATTCTGGGGCAAAGGCTGTCATCACAGACATGGAAAGGCTGCCGATTGTCAAAAACGTGCTTCCAAAGCTCCCAGAGCTAAAGCATATTCTCCTTATAGATGGAAAGCAGGATACATGCCATAATTTTGCAGAGTTAATGAAAACCGCTTCTGACAAGGAACCTAGTGTTATAATAAAAGATGATGACTATGCCATGCTGTGCTATACTTCAGGCACAACAGGCAAGCCGAAAGGAGCGGCATTAATTCAAACAAACGTAACCTCTAACATCAAAGCCCTCCAGCAGGCATGGAAATGGGCAGAAGATGATATTTTCATACTGACACTGCCTTTGTACCACATTCATGGATTGGGCGTTGCTGTCTGCGGATCTTTATACGTTGGAAATTTCACAATCCTCAGGAAGAAGTTTGCTGCTGAAGACGTGCTTGAAACTATGCACAAAAGAAAAGCAACCTTGTTTATGGGCGTTCCAACAATGTACTTCAAGCTTTTGGAAGTTGAAGGATTGGAAAAATATGACATATCGTCAATGAGGCTTTTTGTTTCAGGCTCTGCTCCCTTGTCAAAGGACTTGTTTCAAAAGCTCAAGAAAATTTTTGGACATGAAGTTTTAGAGAGAGCAGGCATGTCAGAGTCAATGATGAATTTTAGCAATCCTTATGATGGCGAAAGAGTGCCAGGAAGCGTGGGCCCCTGCCTGCCTGGAGTCAAAGTCAGAATCACAGACAAAAACTATAGCGATGTTCCTATTGGCACAGAAGGGGAAATTTTAATTAAAGGGCCAAATGTCTTTAGCGGCTACTGGAACAAGCCCAGCTACAACAAGCACTGCTTCAAGGACGAATGGTTCATAACAGGAGATGTTGGCAAGATTGATGAAAAAGGCTATGTCTATATTATTGGAAGAAGCAAAGACGTCATCATTTCAGGAGGCATAAACATCTACCCCAGGGAGATAGAGGACGTAATAGAATCAATGCAAGAAGTAAAAGAATGTGCGGTTGTCGGAGTTCCAGACAAGGAATTTGGAGAGTCTGTAAAAGCCTATGTTGTTTTCAATCAAGGAGAGAAATTGACAGAAGACGATGTGATAAATTACTGCAAAGAGAAATTGGCTTCTTTCAAAAAGCCCAAGTTTGTGGAATTTCTGGAGCAATTGCCAAAAAACACTATGGGAAAGATACTGAAAGAGGAGCTGAAGAAGGGGCATAAGGGGAAGTAAAAAATAGGGTTGTTAAATGCCTGTTAAATACCCCGAACTGAGTTTATATCTTAGATAATGAATGAGGTGGGGTTGAGTAGGGCAGCTGAAGGTGAGGAACGGAGAAGTTTTTAAAATCACGACATCAATTATTATTACTATCCAGTGATTATAAACATAAAGTTTATAAACTCAATTAGGTAATTCCTTTTTGTATGAAACAATTACCGCTTGTCTATGCATGTTTTCGTGATCCTTGTATGATTGAGAGTATCTTTAAACATAAAGCTATTCTTTCTAAAAAAGAATTACTAAAAAGAGGGATTGTGTTTCATCAAAATACATCTAATAGAGATGTAGAAAAAATATTAAAAACCGAAGATAATGTTACTTTATATATTGATATATTATTTCAAGCTCAATTTATGTATGGAGGACCACGTGGTCCGAGGTTTTTATTTGATAACAATCTTCTTTATAAAGGGGGAGTTTTTATTTTACCAACTGACCAAAAAGCATATGTGAAAGATAATGGTGAAGTACTCTACGAACAATTTGAGCGTGATAAACATTTTTCAAGGGAAGCTAAAGATACATTGATTGAGCGTTGTATAAAAAGTGATGTGCATATACTGCCCGAGGTTCATATTCCTAAACAAGTAGAATTTAGGTGGTTAAGAGGAGTCCTTGTAAATCCTGTTGATTATAAAGAGTATACTCAAAGAAAAGAATTAGAAGATATTGTTATAATAGAGGTACAGAAACCAAAAGAGGAATCACGTGGAAGTATTCCAGATGCGATTTGCTTCCAAGAAGCATATCAGTCATATCTTAAACGTCGTGATTTTGAAAATTGAATATGACATACAGAAATTCTTGTTAATTTCGTTTTCAGTTACTAAGTTCCGCCATCTCGGTTCTAACAGCAAAGTTTATAAATAAGTTTATCTTATTATCAGAAAATAAGAATATTGGAGGTAAAAAATGCCAGCAGAAACCATTAAAATGTCTTCAAGGGGGCAAATTGTCATACCCCAAGATATAAGGGAGGAATTAAAAGCTAGCGAGGGGACCATTTTTTCCGTTTTTTCAGCCAAAGATGCGATTATCCTAAAAAAAATATCAACCCCCTCAAAAGAAGATTTAATCAAGGAAATAGGGGCGATTGCATTAGAGGGCAGGAAAAGGGCAGAAAAGTTAGGTATCGAGGAAAGTGATGTAGCTAAACTAGTCCAAAGAGCAAGAAAATCAAAAAAATAAAATGAAAGTTAATGTAGATACCAATTTTCTTATTTCAGCCACTCAATGGGATTACAGCGTTGCACATAAATTATTGAAGAAATTTATTCTTTCAGATGCTGAAATCTTTACAACGCAAGATATTTTGGATGAAACAGCCGAAGTGCTTGAAAGAGATTTTGGATATAACAAAGAAGAAGTTAAAAATATTATTGAAAAAATATTGCTTTTTGTAAAGCTGATAGAACCAAAACAAAAAGTAGAAATAATAAAAGATGATCCTGACGACAACAAAGTTATAGAATGTGCTGTTGAATCTTCTTCTGATTATATCGTAACTTATGATGGGCATTTATTGAAATTGAAAGATTATAAAGGAATTAAGATAATGAAACCTGAGGAAATTTTGAAAGAATTTTGAAACAATGTTTTTGCTCCTTCTTTTGAAGACAATAAAACTTTAGTTTTTCAAGAAATCAACCACATAACTATAAGTTTCTGGCACTTTTGATGGCGAAATTAAGTATCCGTGGTAAGTATCCCCCCAGTCTTTTAGCCACTAGAAATTATCGAACTTCACAACAATCAAACAATATGACTATTCACGTTAACACTTATTCCAATCTCTTACTCATACCTCAGCGCATCCACCGGCTTCAAGCTTGCAGCCTGCTTCGCCGGAAAAAAGCCCGATATTGTCCCTATCAAAAATGAAAACACCAAAGAGCCAACTATAAGATACCAGGGAAAAAACGCTTTTACCAGGCTTGTTCCCAAAAACGCAAAAGCCAAATATTCAACTAATTTGCTCAATCCGATTCCAAAAGC
>JAGVXR010000059.1 GCA_018303645.1 Candidatus Woesearchaeota archaeon | reverse complement strand
AAGCCAGCAAGCGTGATTGCTCCAACAAAGTCTTCAGAGCCGCCCACAGCAAGCACCAGCCCGTTGTCTCCTTTATGGCTTCCGCTTCCTCTTTTTGGCAATTTTATTTGGGATTTTGTGATGAAGCGCATTTGACATTCAATATAATTCGTTAAAACTAATTATCTCCACTCAACTTGTCCAGAGTTTATTCCAGCATATATACACAAAGGTCCGCAATTCCAACTATCAAATTGTAGACGTTTGGAGTAAAAATCTTGTATACGATAATAGCTATCTCTAAGATAGTCCCATATATCTGTACTGTACTTTTTAACCACTGCTGTCTTACCATCAGGCGTTTTAGTCATTATTATCCTAGAAGGGCGATCTATTTTATAGAATTTTTGTTCAATTTTATTGGAAATTGCAAAAGTATATGCCCTAACAGATTGTAATGGTATGGATTTTATACCGCCAAATGGGTCATAAGCGTATAATCCATTATGTATCTTATCAAATCTAACAACTAAATTGAAGTGATTCCCGCCAACATTTATAATTATAAATTCCAATCCTAATTTGTTGAGTATATGCTGTAACTCCACATTATTAAACCACTGTGTTTCGTTCAAGCTTTCTTCAGTTCTACAAAGTTTACAAAACTCAATGGGTGGCAATGCTGCTAAATCAATAACATTTTGTGGTTCAAATCTTAAAAAATAAGATTTAGGATAACCTAAAACGTTGAGCTCGTCATCACTTATTCCGAAATCAGATTTAAATAATTTCCATTCTTCCAAAAAACTAGTCTTGGTTCTTTTATTACTAATTAGCTCGCCATAAAAATAATATTTAAGTAGTTTCTCATAATATTTTAGCAATATACTAATTTGCCGCCTAGAAAAAAATACCAGAAGTATATTCCTTTCATTAGGGTTTAGGAGTTTTAATCTTGATTCGAGGTTATCTACCATCGCATTTTAAAATTGAAGATTATATTTTTAAATTTATGCCTCTTCAACACTATTTAGGCAATCCTATATCAGCAACAACAACCTTGTCCTGCAGCTTTTCAAGCCCTTTTTTCATGTCGTGAAATGTGACAATCAAGTCCGCATTAACCATCTTGTCAAAAACCTCGCCTGTATCTGGATTCAATCCTGTCGGGATGTCAACTGCAACCTTGTATGCTTTTGAATTATTTATATCATAGATTACAGCTGATATTTCCCCGTTTAACATTCCCTGAATTCCGATGCCGAGTATTGCATCAACTATAATGTCGTAAGTGTTGAAATCAACTCCTTCGTCAACAATAAATTGTATTTTTTCATTGTGTTCAATCTTCTTAAAATTAATCAGTGCTTCCTTTTTCATCTTGCCTTCGTCGCCTATAAAAAGAATGTCAGTTTCAGCCTCGTCGCACAAATAGCGCGCAGCAACAAAGCCGTCCCCTCCATTGTTGCCGTGGTAGCATACAACAAGAATTTTTTTGTATTTTAACTCAAATCTTTGCCTTATCTCCCGATAGACAGCCTTTCCGGCATTTTCCATAAGGCTAAGCCTCGGGATGTTGCTTTTTGCCTCTAAAATTCGCATATCCTGTGATAAAATCATTATGAGCTTTTTGCAAACTGGCTTATTTTTTCCGCAGCATCTGTGTTGCCGTCAAACCTTTTTATTAATTCCTGAATTTTGTTTTCAATTAAATATCCGGATTCAGCCAAAAAATCCGTGAAGTCAATTTTATCTGCATTTCCAATTCTTCTCAACAAAAAGTTATACGGCTGATTCATAACGGGCTTTATAATTTTTTCCTTCATTAAGTCAATAATTGTTTTGTTTGCCCATTCAACAACAATGTCGTTTTGCACTGCATTGAGGAAAGAGCCATCAGGAAAAGCCTCATTTAAAAATTTTATCATTCTTTCAAAATCATTTGGAACTTGCGGCAGTATATGCTCCATCGCGCCACATTCTCCAAATAAGTTTTCTTTTAATTTTATTCCATCTTGATTAGTGAATGGGCTTCTGTTGAAAGGAAACAATCTGCAGACATATGCCCTTTTTGTGTGGTAGATTGAGCACTTGCCATCCATTAAAAACGGGCACGCATCAGTTTCGGAATCCATAAAATAAGTCAAAATAATTGCTTTGTTTGAATTCAAGTCAAGTATTGCCCTTAAGGGCTTTATTCCTGCATCAACATTTACTTCATCCTGCCATTCAGCAAATCGTTTAGCTTCCCAGTCCCACAGCGGAAAAGTCATCCGCTCAACAGGAACAAGCTGCACAACAGGCAATTTGCCGAATGCATGCTGCCTTATGAATTCCCCGTCTTCTTTCGGGACAATTCCTCTTATATGGCTGCAGCAGCTTCCGCATGCATTGCATTTGAATTTTGGAATGTCGGATTGGATTTTGATGAACATTTTTTTATTTTATTATTTTTTCCATTAATATGAAAATATATTTATTAAAGATACTTTTCCTAACTGGAACAAAACCAGAAAGACTGTAATATAATTTTAATTTTTTATTATACTCTGGAATATCTATTCTTATTTTTTTGATTTTTCTTTTTTTAGCTTCCTCATCAATTTTCTTCAATATTTTTTTCCCAATCTTTAAATTTTCCAGTTTTCTTGGAACAGCAAATTTTGTTAAATACCATACCTTACTGCTAGATTTCCAAAAATTCTTAGGATAATAAAATAGCTTTTTTGTCGATAATGTTGCAGTTCCAATTATTTTATTGTCACTGGTAAAATAATATAATTTTCCATCATTGATATCCTGCTTGAAACGTTCTCTTGGGTATGGCGGGTCCCATTGTTTTATTCCTTTTGACTTCAACCATTTAGCACATTCCAAAATAATCCCATAAACTTTTTTCAAGTCTTTTATTTTCGCTTTCTTCATAACAATTTTTTCGTACATTTTTATTTATTTACTCTAAACCCACCACTCGGCAAAGCTCTTATTATCTCGTCAATTGTGCCGCCGATTTTATGCCTGATGTATTTTGCAACTGCGCTTGCTTTCTCATTTCCCTGAATCAAAACAACATATTTTCCGCAATGCGTTTTTATTGCATCAACGGGCCCTGCCATGATTTGGCTATTCGCGTTAATTCCAACAGCCAAATTAACCTTATTGCCTATGTAATTTGCCTTGCCGTAAATCATGAAGGCGCCTTTGCCCATGTACTCTCCAGCTTTTGTTTTTTTACTGACTTGCTCGGGATTCACATAAAAAACATCGCTTGTCTGCAATCCGAGCTTCCAAGCCCTGCTGAATGTGCATGTCGCATCTGCTGTTTCCTCTTTTGTTTTTTCTCCAATGGCTTTGCCTTGGCTTTTCACTACAAAAAAAGGCGAGCCTGCCATGTCGGTGTGGAACACCAAGTCATTCGGCTCCGTGTGCTTTTTGATTACAATCTCGTTTGATGTTGCATCCCGGCCGCCAATGACAAGGAATCCCTCTGAGCTGATGAACCACCTGAACTTTTCATGCCATTCCTGCTTTCTTCCCTTGAGCTTTTCCTGCTTTGACTTTTCAAGCGTTATTTTTCCTTTTTTTAATTCTAATTCATGCAACTTCTTCAGGCTTTCATTTAATGCTTTCTCAGCGCCTTCTGTCTTTTTCTTTGCCTTCTTTGCCTTTTCAAAGTAAACAGCAGCGTTCCCGTCAATGCTTTTTGTCAGGTCCAAAACAAGCCTTGCCATTTCAGGAGGCTATCTTCAGATGTTTTTATATTTATTGGGTATTAGCAACATTTAAATAAAACTTGCCCAATAAGTTGTGCAGTGATTAAAAAAACAAAAGAGGCTTTCAGAAAGCTTGAATTCGGCATAGCTGAATTTCTTGTAGGGGCTCTGATGGTTATCGGACTTATAGGTTATTTTGGCAGCGTTTCCGCAGATCTTGACTGGATTGACCACACAGCCAGCTTTATCCTGTTTTCCTACCTTTTCTACAAGATGAACATAACCTCAATCCTTTTCGGGAGAACCTCGAAGCCGGCAAACGCTGCCATAATAGCGTCATATTTTTTCCTGTTTTTCAAGGACATAATAAGCTACACGGCAGTGGACGCATTTAAATTTAAAGTTATAAAATTTGTGGATTATTTATACTTATTATTTTTAAATAAACCTGCACTGACGAATTTAACTGCTTTTTATATCGGCATTGTAGGAATTTTTATAATCAGCATTTATATTGCAAAGAAAACAGAGATTTCCCATCCCAGCTTTTTGCATGCAGTTTACGGAAAACAGATTAGGAATAATTGGGTGAAATTCCTGTCAATATTTATTTCCTTGCTTGCATTTTATCATCTAGTTTATAGCGTGATTTTGGAATGGCTTGAATTCGTGATTGACGACCCTGTAATCGCAATAGGCATTGTCTTTTTTGTGCATAAAATAGCCAGGCACCACCAGAAATTCCATGCGGACAATTTCATATTCAAGATAGGCAATTTCAGCACTGCGCTGTACGGCAGGTTTGTGTCCCTTTTCCACTACAAGAAAACGCTTCCATTGGCCATATCAGGCTTGCTGGTCATGCATGCGCTTTCTGACCTGGGGGTCTTTGCATATTCCATGATATTTTTCAAGGAGAATTTTTACCTTGGGCTTTTGAGGCAGGAGCATTCTCCATTTTTAAAGCTGTTTTTTGGTGAAGTCGGGAATTTGCCGGGTTATGCCGCCATACCTTTGTTTATTGCTTACCTGCTTAATGCCGTTTCATTGGTTGTGCTCATGCTTGTGCCTATGATAGTCTGGACAGGGATGTTCCTGCAAAGGAAGTTCCATTTCAGCAGGATTTTCCTGTTCTTTATTTACGCATCTGTTGCAGCATACATGCTTCTGCCGGGTTACGTGATAGGGCCGATTACGAGCCTGTCTGTAAAAGGCGCTTTGGCCGGAGAGGACAAGTCAATCGCAGGAGTGGATATACTGCCTGTGCCCCTATTGGAGAGCAAATCCATATTGGACGGGCTGTTTCCCGACAAATCAAAATTAGTCATTGCAGTATCTTTGGTGTCCATAATATTCGGATTAGCAATGTATCTGCTAAGCTCAAGCCCGAGAATCAGGAGAGAGCTGTATGCAATCTCGATTATTGGGGGGTTGACTTTCTATGCCGTGTACATATTTTACTTTTTAAGCAGCCTGCTGGGATTTTACCATGGCGCTTTAGGCATCATATTAACCCCTAATTTTATTGCAGGGCTGGTGCTTGCTGTGTTTCTGATTTTATCGGCAATATTTTATATAGCAGGCTACTTCATGTTTTTGTACGAGGTAGTTATGGAGTTCCACAAAAGAAAATGGTCTGAGCCGATTGACAATGAATTGGCAGCTGCAATCAGAAAAATGAGGAGAATGGACGGGAAAATTGCAAAAATCATGAAGCCTAAAAAAGCCCAGGTTGGCGAGGTAATCAAGTATGCCATTGTCGGCGTGATTTCCCTTGCAATACTGATTGCGGGATACAAGATGATTGGGATAACAAAAGACAGGGCATGCAAAACAGAGATGGCGCAGTTTGAGCTCGAGCTGAAAAGCATCGGCAAGGGCTCAAGGTTCGGGGCAAAGGAACTGCAAAAAATCAATGTGCCGTGCAAAGCAGACAGGATATATTTCTTTGAGCCGGGCACAGGCATAAACCCCGAGGAATTCAGGGACATTCCGATAATAATGGACACGCTCAAGAGCGGAAGCGGCAATAATGTGTTCTTGGTGGAGAATTGGGAGGTAAAGCGCTCCTTCCACGCCGGAAATTTTGATATGATATATCCGCACTACATATGCTTCCTGCCCAAATTTGACGGAATATCATTTTTTGCGGAAGGCGCAGGCAAGTCCATAAAGGTTGCAAGCGCCTGCGGGCAGCCGGAATGCACATACATACCAGTTGACATTAGCGAAGAAGACGCTAAAAACGTTATAAAGGAGATGGTGGAATTTGGATGCCCGGAATGCCCTATAAACCCGGATAATGAATTCAGCAGGATAATCCCAACAAAGCAGAATGTTGAGATGCTCAGAAAATTCTCCTTTTGCGACGGCATAACGCAGGTTGAAATCACATTAAAGCCGAGAGAGGGGTTCAAAGCAGAGGACTTCAGGTTCTACGAGTTCATCCCGAAAAGCTGCATAGATGACCTGCAGGAGTACCTTGCCGATTCCATGGAGGGCAGCCTGGAGATAAAGGGCGACCCATTGATAATGTGGCACTTTGACGAGCTCGATGAAGAAAAAAAGATTTCATACAAATTAAGCAAGGAAATTGATGAGGAATGCAGAATCTTAATAAAGGGGCTTGGGATTGCGCAGGGCATTGCAGAAGCTGCAGCAGAGCCGCCTTCAGACGAGCCTCCAAAAATCTCAGACTTTAAAAATATAAAAATTCCGTTTGAAAAAAAAGAGTTTAAATATAACTTATTGGAATTTGTAAAGCCCAAAAAAGGCAAAAATAATATAGATTTTGAGATGCTGGGGCAAAATGCC
This sequence comes from Candidatus Woesearchaeota archaeon, assembly GCA_018303645.1. Taxonomy (GTDB): domain Archaea; phylum Nanobdellota; class Nanobdellia; order Woesearchaeales; family GW2011-AR4. Next base: position 12,976 of record JAGVXR010000059.1, on the reverse strand, counting down.
AATGTAGCTGAGTGCGAAATTAATGACGACAAGCTCGAGTGCAAAACAAAAGGCGAGGGAACATCCATCATTAAGGTTCAGGTTAGGGACGCTAACAGCCTGATGTCGAGCACCAATGAAATCAAATTAGAAGTATACAAAAAGAAAAAAGGCAAGGAAAAAGACGAGGATTAGCCTAGGTAACATGGCGGAGCAAAATATAGATCAGGAGCAGCTGAATGCGCTGCAGGAAAAGCTCAGGCAGATGTCTCCTGAAGAGCTGAGGGAATTCCAGAAAAAGCAGTGCATATTCTGCCAGATTGTTGCCAACAAAGTCCAGTCAAGAAGGATTTACGAAGACGGCAGGGTGCTGGCTATTCTGGATATAAACCCGGCAAATCCCGGGCATATCCTTCTTCTGACAAAGGAGCACTACTCCATAATGCCCCAATTGCCTGACGATGAAATAGCGCATGTTTTCAAAGTTGCCAAGTCGCTCTCAAATTCCATGCTCAAGGGCATTGACGCTCACGGAACCAATGTGATTGTGGCAAACGGGATTGCGGCAGGGCAAAGGGCGCAGCACTTCATGGCCCACATAATCCCGAGAAAGGAGAATGACGGCATAATCTTTGTACTGCCTCAAAAGCCAATGGAGCAGAAGGAGATAGAGGCTGCAGGCGACAGGATTATTGCAGCTTTAAGCGGCAGCGCGAAAGAGGAAAAATCTGAAAAAGGCGCAAGCCTTGACGAAATATCAAAACTGCTGGGTGCAAGATAATGGCAATGAAAGCAGCGTGTTTGGTGTGCCAGATTATTGAAAACAAGATTCCCTCAAAAAAGATTTACGAGGACGAGTTTGCAATGGCTGTGCTTGACGTCAACGGCTCGAACCCCGGGCATTGCTTTGTAATGCCAAAAAACCACTATCCTATAATCGAGCAGGTTCCTGACGCAGAGATAGGCAGGCTGTTCAACATTTCCAACAGGATATCCAGCGCCATATTCGAGTCTTTGGGAGCCCAGGGCACAAACATATTTGTCGCCAACGGGATTCCTGCCGGGCAGACTGTGGCGCATTTCACCATCAATGTCATTCCCAGAAGGGAGAATGACGGCATCAACCTGCAATGGCAGCCAAAGCAGCTCAGCGAGGAGGAAATATCAACAGTCGAGCTCAAGCTGAAAGAGCAGACTAAAAACCTTGGCTTTGAAAAGGATGAAAAAGCTGAAGCGGAAAAACCCAGAATCCATGTTAAGAAGCCAGTTGCATTGTCTGAGGAGGAAGATGAGTATTTCTCAAGGCAGATGAGAAGGGTGCCTTAAGGCTGATTATTATTTCTAAAATTTTTACCTATCATTTATATATCTTTCTATAAATATAGAAACCTTTATAAATAGAATATATTCAATCTAGAAATATGAAGAGAACAGAAGAAGTGTACAGGGAAATACTGCACCAATCGGAAAAGGGCTGCAAAACTTTAACCCAGAAATTCATTTCAGAAAAGCTTGAGGTATCCCTGTCCAATGTTAACAATGCCCTTAATCCCCTTAGAAGGATGGGTGCAATTGACGTAAAAAAGAGGTGCTTCCGTATAATAAATGAAAACAAAATTATTTACCATTGGGCATCTGCCAGAAACTTGAAAAAAGACATAATTTATGCAACAAGGGCTGAAAAAAGCATGGCTGATATAGAAAAATCAATGCCGGACTCTGCAGTTTTTACGGCATATTCAGCATACAGGCTGAGGTTTCATGATGCGCCATCAGACTACAGCGAAGTTTATGTTTATTGTGATGATTTGGAAGAGATTAAGAAAAGGTTTCCTGAATCAAAAAACGTGCCAAACATTTTCGTGCTCAAAAAAGACAAAAGCATGGACAAATACGGCAAAATTGCGACAAATGCAAACATTTTTGTTGACTTGTGGAACCTGCCGGAATGGTATGCGCAGGAATTCCTTAAGGCAATGGAGCAAAAATGGAATACTGGAATGAAGCAATAACCCAAAAAAGCTGGGAAACATTGCAGAAGATAAGCAAGAAAATAGACTTTATACTCATAGGCGGCTGGGCAGCCTACCTGTGGGCTAAATCGCACAAGTCAAAAGACATAGACATAGTGATTGGCTATAAAGAGCTGGATAAGCTTAAATTAAATTACAACCTGAAAAAGAATGACAATCTTAAAAAGTATGAGATAATCATTGATGACCTAGGCATTGACATTTATGTTCCTTTCTACTCAAAACTTCCACTGCTGGAAAGCATTGACGAATACACATCAAAAATCGAGTCATTCGAGGTTGTAAATCCTGAAGCTTTGCTGGTCCTAAAGCAGGCTGCTGAGCTCGACAGGGGCAGTTCTGAAAAAGGGCTGAAAGACAGAATCGACATAATGGACCTGCTTTTGAAATGCCAAATAGATTTCAAAGAATACTGCAATATTCTTGCAAAGCATAACTTAAAAGATTTTAAGAATAAGATGCTTGGGATTGTCAGCACGTTTAATGAAACAAAATATCTTGGACTAAATCCAAGAGAATTCAAGCTGAAAAAATTGGAATTGATTAAGAATATTAAGAATTCCTAATTTATCTCGAACTGTCCGCCTGCCTTTCTATCTCAAGCTTTTTCGCTATGGCATTTGAGGTGTTGCTCATCCTGTAGGCGCTGATTATCTCGTCAGCCAGCGTGTTGGTGATTCCCTTCTTTGTGTTGAATGTCCTGTGGTATGCTCCTTCTGTCATGTACCTCAAAGCCAGGTCCACCCTCCTCTGGGGGGAGCACTCAACTGCCTTGGGATAGCGCGCACCGCCGTACTCAATGGTGACAATCTCCTCCCTTTGGGCGGCATTCTCCAGCGCCTTTACAAAAACCTTGATGGGGTTTTCTTTTGTTGTTTTTTCAATCTGCCTGAACACTTCCTCGACTATGCCGTAGGCTGTTTCAGCCTTTCCTGTTATGTGGCCGCTTGTCTTGAAATGCTTCTTGCCCTTGTGCCCGGGCACCATAATCTTGTTTATAAGCCTTTCAACAATGAATGTCCTGCTTTTGTAAAATTTATTGCCTGCGTATTTTGCGCCTGTCTTGGGCACAATCCTCGGCTGCAGGGTGATGTAAGGCTGCAAGCCCATATCGTCTACCTTGATTCCTTCCATGCTCCACCTGTTGAAAGCTTTTATTTCCGGCATTTTGCTGTTTTGTATTTGTTCTTAATTTATATTTTGAATGTTGATTCTATTGATTGAATGGTGGTTATGATAAAATTATAAGCTTTTTTACTTCCTTGCTTTTTCTATCCTGCCTTTGAGTAGCGCGTCCAAGCTTTGGTCGTTAACCTTTATGACCTGCCACCTGACTCCGGGAATGTCGCCTTTGCTTTTGCCCATTGCGCCGCCGATGCATTCTATGATGACTTCATCATGCTCGTCTATCAGTTTGGTTGCGCCGTCCCCGGGGCAGAAAGCTGTAACCTGCCTGCCGTTCTTGATAAGCTGCACCCTGACGCATTTTCTCATTGCAGAGTTCGGCTGCTTTGCCTCCAACTGCACTTTTTCAAGCACAAGGCCTTTTGCCTGTGAAGCCCCTTCCAACGGGTCAGAGCGCTCCTTGAGGCGCAAAATCCTCTTGATGTAGGGGCTGTAGTGCCATCTGCCTTTCTTTCTTCTTTCCTTTAATCTCTTGCCCGCATTCAGCCCGCGTGATTTGTTGCCCATGTTGATTCAGTATTTTTGGATGATTTTTAAAGGTTGCTGTTGAATAATGTCAAACAACCCTTATCTCCTTAATGTCAAAATACCTTTTTACAATATTTGCCAGATGATTTATGTTTTGGCGCTCTCTGCCTATAAGCATCGCCTTTGAGCTTGTGTCCTTTCCATGTATTGTTATAGTGCCTTCATCCTGCTCAATGTCCAGAACTTCCGCAGGATATGCTATATTCCTGATAAACTGAAATAAATCGCTGCTAAACTCGACAAGCTTTATTTTCTTATTCAGCCTGCTTTCCATTTTTCTTATATTGAAGCCGTTTTTGCCGATTGCCCTTGCCATGTCATTTTCCTCAACAATAAAGATGAGCTTGTCATTGGCAATGCAGTCCTTTATCCTGGCGCCCGTCATTGACTCAAAAATGGTTATCATTTTCATTGAATCAGAATCCAGCTTGATTTTATTCACTTACCTGCACCCTTAAGAAGAGCCAGAACAGATATAGAAAAAGGCTTCTTGCATATCACGCTTAATTCGTCATTTGGATATTCCAATTTGTGCGTCTCTGCCCCGCTTAGTCCGGCATAATAATTTATGTCCCCCTCTATTTTTGCAGGGCAATTTGAGCTTATCAAAACTTTTTGGACCCTGCCGAGCCTCAGGTTCTTTATTGCCCTTTCAGTGCCTATTATAACATTGCCTGATTTCAGCATTTTCTTGATTTCTGCCATATCTATTTTTTTTGTCATTTTATTTCTGGGCTATCTGGATTATTCTCTTGACATTAATGAACCCGTTCTCTGATTTTGAAACATCTATTCCATCTTCGCCGTACTCAAACTGGATTATTTTCCTTGAGGCGTCACGCACGGTATTATCATACTCCACCTTTAAGTCCTGCATCGCGTTTGCAAGCCTCCTGTACAAATAGCCGCTTTTTGGCGTTCTTAGCGCAGTATCCATTAATGAGTCCCTGCCGGTCATTGAGCCGAAGAAGAATTCTGCAGGGGTTAATCCCATCTTGAATCCATTGGTTATGAAGCCGCGAGCCTCCGGGCTTAAGTCATTTCTCCTGAAATGGGACAATGTCCTTTGCTCAAAGCCTTTGTCTATCCGCTTGCCCCTCATAGCCTGCTGGCCAACGCATGCTGCCATCTGGGCGAGGTTCAGCAGATTGCCCCTTGCGCCAGACTCTGCCATTATCATTGTATGGGTTCTTTTGTCAGCGTGATTTGCTACTGTCTTGCCTGTTTCGTTCCTTGCCTTGTTTAAGACTTGAAGGATTCTCAGCTCCAGTGTTTGCTGCGCTGTCTTGCCGGGCAATGCCTCCAGCTTACCTTCCTTAAACTGGGCAATCAAAGCATCCACATCCTTCTTTGCAGTTTCCATGTCTTCCTTTATTTTCAATTTTGCCGACTCAGGCAGGTCTGTGTCTGACAATGCAGATGTAAAACCTATTTTCAGCAGGTACCATATGCCAAGCCTGAAAATCTTGCCAAGCGCGTCGATGCTGTAGTCCTTCCCGTATTTCTGGTGGATGTTCCTTAGCATCAATCCGGACTCTTCCCCAAGGGAGTTCCTGTCCATCACTCCTGAAACCAGCTTGCCGTCCTCTATGGTTACATGAGCTTCTTTGTCGCACTTGTCCTTTGACCTGTCGCACAGGCGCGAATGACCGCTGTAATTAAAATCATCGGGCAGCAATGCGCTGAAGACTTCCTTGCCTGTAACAACAGCTTTTCTGGGCAGTTTTGAGAAATCCGTCACGCCCACTGCCGATAGCAGGTCAATGGCGTCTTCCCTTTTCAATGATGCGTCTTTTGTCAGGATATAGTTGCCTGAAATCGCGTCCTGGGTGCAGCCTATGATGCTCAGCCCGTACCTCAGGGAGACGAGCTGGGTCTGGACTTCCATAAGTATTTCAGCTTCTGCCCTTGCCTCCTCTGTCTGGGGAATATGCAGGTTCATTTCATCGCCGTCAAAATCCGCGTTATAAGGCGTGCATACAGCAGGGTTGAGCCTTAATGTTTTGCCCGGCAGTACTTTCACGCGATGGCACATCATGCTCATCCTGTGCAATGAAGGCTGCCTGTTGAATATGGCTATGTCGCCGTCCATAAGGTGCCTTTCAACTATATAGCCGGGCTGCAGCTCCTCCAAAGAAGCCTCTTTGGTTTCTTCTGTAATCTTTTTCTTCTTGCCGTCAGGCCTTATGATGTAGTTTGCACCGGGGTATTTTTCAGGCCCGTTCTCTACAAAAGCCTTGAGGTATTTCATGTTCCATTCATTTACCCTTTCAGGGACTGTAAGCTTGTTGGCAATTACAAATGGCACTCCAACTTCATAAAGCTCCAGCATGGGATCCGGGCTTATGACGGTTCTTGCCGAGAAATTTGTTCTTTTTCCAGCAAGATTGTGCCTTATCCTGCCTTCCTTGCTTTTTATCCTCTCTGTCAGGGTCTTCAAAGGCTGCCCGCTCCTGTGCCTTGCGGGGGGCAATTGCGCTATGTTATTGTCAAAAAATGTAGTTACATGGTATTGCAGCAGGTCCCATAAATCCTCGACTATTATTTCAGGAGCGCCTGCATTGATGTTTTCAAAGAGCCTTTGGTTGATTCTTACTATGTCGCCCATTTTATGCGTTAAGTCGTCCTCGCTCCTTTCGCCGCTTTCCAATGTGATGCTCGGGCGCATTGTTACAGGAGGAATCGGCAGTATGGTCATTATCATCCATTCCGGCCTTACATGAGGCACTTTCAGCCCGAATATCTCGCAGTCTGAATCAGGTATTTTTTCAAGCCTTGCCCTTATTTCAATCGGGCTGATTCTCTTCTCGTCTTCGAGGAAGGTTGTCGGCTTTTCCAGGCTAAGCTTCTTCTGCCTTGATTTGCAGTGGGGGCATTTGTTTATGGTCTTAAGTCCCGCTATTGTTTCCTTGACTTTTTGCCTTCGTTCCTCAACCCCATTTTCTTTTTCTATCTGGTCAAGGATTTCCCTGGTTTTGCTTATCTTATTGTCGGGTATCAGGATTCTTCCGCACTCCCTGCACGTGCATTTCAGCAGAGTCATTACTATATTCACAAATTTAACATGGACAATGGGCCTTGCCAGTTCTATATAGCCAAAATGCCCTATGCACTCCTTCAGCTTTGAGCCGCAGGTTTTGCACCTTAAGCCCGGGTCTATCACACCAAGCCTTATGTCCATAAGGCCGCCGTCCACAGGATAACCTTCCTTGTCGTAAAGCTCAGGCGTGACTATCTTTGCAGAAGCCATTTTCCTGATCATTTTCGGGCTTAGGACAGAAAAGGCGATGCTCCTGACCTGCTTGTAGATATACTGCTCCTCTTCAACCCTTTCAGCCTTTTTCTCTTTGCCCTCTATGGCCTGCTTTACGGCATCAAGCTCCTGCTCGGTTTTTTGACTTGTTTCTTCTTCCGGCATTTTTTGTTATTTTTGATTTAATGTTTTATTGTGTTTTATTCCTTGATTTTTTAATGCGTGAATTTTATTCTATTTCTCTTTAGCTGCTTTCTGCGGCTTGACTGTCAGGCTCGGCAATCCCGTGCCTATCGGTATGTGCTGGTTGATCATGACATTTTCCACAACTGAATTAAGGTTGTCGACTTCGCCTACAAGCGCAGCATTGATTATGTGCTTTATGGGCGTCTCAAAAGAAGCCCTTGCAAGCACGCTTGACTTATCGCTCACTACACCATACCTTGTTATCCCTTTCAAGGTTCCGCTCACGCACATTGTATCTGAAACAAGCATGATGTGCCTGACATCCACATTAAGGCCCTGGCTCTCTATAACCTTGAATATCTCGTTTATTATTGCCTGCCGCGCAGCTTCAATGCCGAGCACCTGCTCAATCTCGAAAATGTTGTTTGTTGAGGTCCTGTAAGCGTCCACTTCCTCGAGCTGAAGGACATCGGCAAGGTTTGAGCCTGCTGTTATAATCACGAATTCTTCCTCCCGTTTAACCGGCATAACCTGCAAGATTCCTTTTATGCCCTTGATAGTTGCGCTTTTTATTTTTTCCTTTATTTTGTAAGCGTCATTAAATGTGTCTTCCTTGCTTCTTGCCTTGAAAATAAGCGAGTCCTTGCCGTCCCTTATATTGTAGCCCTTGATCTGCTTTGATATGGCGTCTATGACTTTGGCGTTTGTCAATTCCAATTCCTTCATCTTATCCTTGTCGAGCTTTACTTCAATTGTGAAGTCTGCAATATTAATTGAGAGCTCTGTTGATATGTCCGTAAGCCTTGTTTCCTTTATCTGCAGTGCAAGATGCCTTAAATCCTCAAGCTTCTTTCCGCTGGCATAGGGCTTTTTCAGGTAGATCTCCATCATGGGATTATCAAGCTCCTTTCTTCCGTCGAGAATTTCTATTATCCTTGGCAACCCTAGGGTGACATTCATCTCAGCAACCCCCGCAAAATGGAAAGTGTTCAGCGTCATTTGGGTTCCTGGCTCGCCGATTGACTCCGCTGCTATCAAGCCGACGGCTTCGCCTGGAGTTACCTTTGCAGTGTTGTATTCTTCACATGTTGCCTCCATTATTTTTTTCAGCTTTGTATCGCTTACTCCCTTGGGTATGCTGTCCTTCACTTCCCCTATTATCTTTGCCGGAAGCCTGTCTTCGTATTCTGAGATTATGTCTGCCATTTTATTGTTTGGTTTGTATTTGTTCTTGATTTATATTTTTAATCCGTGCCTTCGGCACAATATCTTGTGGTCGCTCTCGTTATTTTGAATTTTTATTATTTTATTGAATTTTTTATTTAATTTATTATTTGATTGTTAATTGAAATTTTGATTGTCTAATACTTGCTCTCTAATTGCAGCTTGGGATATATACCTAATGATTTAAATTCATCAAGCATCAGCTTGAAAGCGTAGCTTATCTCTATGTCATCTATTGTTACATTTTCGCCGCATACAGGGCAGTAGCTTTTGTTCCTGTAGTTGTCCCTTATGGCAATGATTCCGCAGCTCTCGCAGACAGGCACTATGGTTCTGTCGCTGTCGAACCTTTCCTTGAGCAGCAATGAAGCGCCATGCGCGACAAAAGTGTCCTTTTCCATCTCCCCCAATCTCAGGCCGCCTTCCTTTGCCCTGCCTTCTGTCGGCTGTCTTGTCAAAAGCTGTATGGGGCCCCTTGCCCTTGAGTGTATCTTGTTGGCAACCATGTGCTTCAACTTCAGGTAGTACATGTCGCCTATGAATATTTTAGCAGTGTACTGCTCGCCGGTCTGCCCATTATACATGGTTTCAACGCCGCTCTCCCTAAATCCCAATGATAACAATTCTTTTCTTAACCTCTCTTCGGGCTCCGCGTCAAAGGTTGTGCCGTTGATGTAGCGCCCTGCAAGTGCGCCGACTTTGCCCGCAATCATCTCAATCAGATGCGAGATAGTCATCCTGGACGGAATTCCATGGGGTGAGAATATCAAATCAGGAACAATGCCAGACGCTGAAAACGGCATATCGCTTTGAGGAACTATCAGCCCAACAATGCCCTTCTGCCCGTGCCTGCTTGTAAATTTGTCCCCGATTTCAGGCACCCTTCCGTCCCTTATCCTGACTTGTATGAGCTTGTTGCCTTCTTCGTTCTCTGTCAGCAAAATGAAATCAACTACGCCTTCCTCGCCGTGCTTTAAATTAATCGAGCTTTCGCGCCTTGTGCTTGACGCAAGGCTGTATTCCTCCATCGAGCTCAAAAACCTTGGAGGAGATGTTTTTCCGATGACAACATCGCCTTCCCTGACTTTTGCTTCGGGATAGATTATTCCATCGTCTTCCAAAAACCTGTAATCCTTTTCTGTTTTGTAGCCCTTGACATCCTTATCAGGTATGCATACCTGGTCAACTAGACCCCCTGCATATCTAAGCTCTTCGGCAATTGCCGGCCTGTAATAAGTAGACCTTCCGAAGCCCCTCTCTATGGAGCCTTTGTTCAGCACTATAGCATCTTCCATGTTGTAGCCTTTGTAGCTCATTATGGCAACAACTAAGTTCTGCCCTGCAGGATGCTTGTCGTAATTGGATGTGTCATGCATTATTGTGTTGACCAGCGGACGCTGCGGATAATGGAACAGATTCACGTCCATGTCCATCCTAACTGCAAAGTTTGAGGCATAAAATCCCAATGCCTGCTTTTGGTTTTTTGAGCCTGCATTAAGCCTTGTGGACTGGTTAAAGTTGCCGTAAGGCACAAGAGAAGTGCAGTAGCCCAGCATAGCCAAGGGCGTTATTTCAAGATGAGTATTCTCAGGAGCCAATTCATTTTCAAAAAATGCTATCAGCGCATTTTCCTCCTCTGCGGCATCCAGGTACTCAATTATGCCCTGCTTTATCAGATCGCTCCAGGATATTTCATTTTTTTCCAGCTGCTTTATGTGCTTCTCGGTCAGCAGCGGAACGCCGTCTTTCACAATTATCAGCGGCCTTCTTGCCCTGCCTTTTGAGCTTTCCAGCTGAACCTCATTTGCTTTCTCATGGTAATAAACATTAAGGTTATCTGTGATCAAGCCTTTTCTTCGCTCATCCCTTATCTTTTGGACCAGCTCGATAGGGTTATCAACATTTCCAACAAATTTGCTGTTAAGATAGACTTCTGCCATTTTATTTGATGTTTTTGATATTTTCTATTTATTTTTAATTTTTCAATCCGTGCCTTCAGCACAATATCTTGCGCTCGGGCTCGCTGTTTTGCCACACGCTCGCCCTCGCCAATGCATTCAATAAAACATTTTTTGATTCAATTTTTTTAATTTTTTAATGTTAAGCTTTTATTTAATCATTATTGATGTGCTTACTTTATCAGCTTCAAGCCCATTCCCTTAAGCGATTTAAGGATTTCATCCTCGTTTGACTCTGATGAGATTGTGCAAAGCAATGCAAGGTTTTTCCTCAGCCCGATATTCGTGCCTTCGGGAGTTTCAATAGGGCAAAGCCTGCCAAGATGGGTTGGATGGAGCTCCCTTGCCTCGAAATTTTCCTGCGAGGCGCTGAGCGGGCTTACCACTCTCTGCAGGTGCGACAATGTCTCAAGATAGTTCAGCCTTTGAATGCGCTGGCTTATTCCCTTCCTTCCGCCAACCCATACCCCTGTTGCCATTGACGAATAAATCCTTTGCGTCAGAAGCTTGTCCCTTATTATGTTTTTTATGGATGGAAACTTGCCCCTTTTTACAATTCTCTGGAAGTTGTACAATAAGTCCCCGATGAGGACCTTGAGGTTAAGCCTTATCAGGTCGGCAAGCAGGTCGCCGCTCATCTTGAGCCTCTTATTCATGTAATGGTCCTTGTCATCAACATCACGCTCGTTGTTTGAAGCCATGATATATTTTTTCAGCATTTTGCACAGGTTATATGCCTTGGATATCCTGTCCTCACGCTTTGTCCCGAGATGGGGCAGCAGGTATTTGTCCAGTATTTCCGTCATTCTTTCAATTCTCACTTCCTTTGCCTGCGTAACTCCTATCTTTTTTGCAATGTAATCGAGAGCCTCTTCCTCATTTTTTATGTTTACAAACTCAAGCAGGTTTATTATGACCTCGTCAAACTGCCTTTCAGCAGACACGAATTTTGTTATATCCTCATCCTTCAGCAGGCCAAGAGCCTTGATAAGGACAATAATCGGGATTCTTTTAACCCTGGTAAATGTAAGGTAGAAAATGCCGTCTTTCATCTTTTCCATTGTGTGCGGAATCTTAAATGAGCCGGATTCCGAGAATAACTTGCCGACTACCTCGCTTGGGCCTGTGGAGTCCTTTTCTATCAGAAACCTGTTTGAAGCCAAATCCTCTATTGTGATGAGAACTTTTTCCGTGCCGTTTATTATGAAATAGCCGCCCGGCTCGTCAGGATCCTCGCCTTTTGCTATAAGCTCGTCCCTGCCCAGCTTGTGCAGATGACACCATCTGCTCTTGAGCATTATTGGCAAATTGCCAATCTGAGTGTCAAGGCTTTCCCGCTGCACGCCGTTGATGTGCTCGCTGACGGTTATCCAGCACGGCGCAGAATATGTTATTTTTCTCAGCCTTGCCTCCATAGGATAGATGTTTCTTATAGAGCCGTCTGCTTCAGTCATCTTGGGCTTTTCAACCCATATCTTGTCAAGCTTTATCTTGAACTCGTCAATGTTATGGGGAATAATGGTGGGAATAATCTCCCTGTTTTCCTCAATTATGTTCAGAAGCTCCTTGTCAATGAAATGGTTAAATGACTCTATGTCTGAGTCTACAAAACTCTGCTCTTCAAAATATTTTTGTATGAGTGTTTTCCCGTATTTATACATCAGACACCACCCTGTAAAAAGTTGACTCGCCGGCTGTCTGGCTTTTCCTTATTATCTTTATTATGTCCCCTAATTTTGCATCCAATTCCTTTATAGCCGAGTCTGTCTTCAGTATTTTTGGCAACTCTTTAGAAGTCACATGATACTTTTCAAGCAGCTGTGCTTTTTCACGTTCGCCAAGCTTCAAGTGCTTTGGTGTCAGTATGTGCTTGTCAACCTTGAATTTCTGCTTCTTCATCTTTTGCTGTGTCACTATTCCAAATCAAGCGATTGATTTCAGTTTATGAGTTTGATTAGTGGGCCGGACGAGATTCGGACTCGCGACCACCTGATTAAAAGTTTCACCCGACATCATGTTTATGACTTCATATCCCAGGTGCTCTACCAGGCTGAGCTACCGGCCCATTGGCATGAATGCGAAAATGTTTTTGAGCATTCTCGCGTTCAATCGTAAAAGCGCCCTGGTCGGGACTTTCATAAACCTTACCATCGTTCCGTGGGATTGAGCAATGCGAAATCCCACATTGCATGCTTTTCCCGTGACTTGCGAGTGAGCTCGTTGCGAACTCGCTCACATTCGACTGCTTTTGGCAAAAGGTTGTTTTGAACCCGAATCGAAGCCGCACTGCACGCGAGCAGGACATTCGTCCTGCATTCGACAGGGCTTCATGCTGAACCGGATTACACCACCAGGGCGTGTAACGGCTGAATAAAGGCATAGGAATCCCCCTTTAGATTAAACAACCATGTAATCATAGTCTTTTGTCTAAAGAAGGATTAATTATCATCGCAACTGGGATAATGAAGTTATTTATAAAGGTTGCGGAAATTTATGAGTAAATTTATGTAAATAAATCACAATTTTTATCCGCACGCCACTAACGGCGGCTGGACGGTCAAAATTATGTAGTAATTTTGCCCTATGCGACATCCCGTAAGGGACAACCCCCGCTTCGTAGCACGCCACGA
>JAGVXR010000083.1 GCA_018303645.1 Candidatus Woesearchaeota archaeon | reverse complement strand
AAATAAACAATTAACGATGACGAAGTAAAAGACCAAATATCTATCTACAAGGGTGGAACTGCCTACCTGGGCACATTATTTTTGGATCCAGTAGACATCAAGTATGAGAAAGACCAAAACTACAAATTTAATGGCATGTACCCGCTTAGAATATTTGATGATGATGGAGTAACTATAAAAAATAATGTTTATATAAAAACAACATCTGGACCATTTAGATTATTTGGCGCAAAATATATAGGTGATGATGGTAAAGAGCTAACAAGCGACCAAATCAAGGAGTTAAACCTTCCTGACATAAAACAGCTTGAGCGTGGATTTGATGAGGCGTTTATTGCCAAATCAGTTTCAACACCCGCACAATCATCCTCCCAATCCTTTTTCGCAGGAGTAGAGCGCATCTTCTCGGAATTCAGCGGCTTGAAATACTATGACACTTTGTTCTTTGACGAGGATTCTTTATTAGCATGGCGCGATGGTGTTGACAGGGCATTTGCAACCTTCTATCTGGGAACAGAGTACTGGAGCAGTGCCTTGTGCAGCCAGTACCTTGACGGGGAGGATGAAGGCATTGCCTATGCCGAAACACCCCAAGGCTTGGCGCAGATAGGCGCCCATGTGGAGGCAATAAGGACAGGGGCTGTGCAGACAGCCACAGGCACGGAATTCATCTACAGCATCACATTCAGCATAAGGAACGGCGACTTTGCAAACGACCCAAGGGCACCAAATGAGATGAACTTTAACGTCATATTAAGAGGTGAAAGAACTTCAAATGTCTTCAGCCAGGAGCAGAAAGTAAAAAGGGGCTCGACTTTCTCTAGGACAGGAAAAGATGCGATTGTTCAGGAAAGCCCGGTCTTCTACAGCCAAGTCTGCATAAGGTTTGACGAGATTCCATTGAGGTGGAAATTGGACGATAAGGAATTATGCAACACAATAGTGGAATCTACAGGCCAATCAGCTCCCTTGGCAGCCTCGTCAGGAGCAGCCGCCTCATCCGGCGGAACAGGCGCAACAGAAAGCGGGATTAATGATTTTTGACTCAAAGAGAAAGGTTTATATATTTTAACTAAAGAAGGACAATTTCAATGCAAAGGAAAATCAGAAACTTTACAGTGTTAATAGAACAAGATGAAGGTGGGATTTACGTAGCTAAAGTACCGGATATACAAGGCTGCTACACGCAGGGCAAGACTATGCAACAGGTTATGGAAAGAGTTAAAGAAGCTATACAAGTTTGCTTAGAGGCTGATAAAGAGCAGCCGCCTAAAATGAAGTTCGTTGGGTTACAGCAGGTTGAGGTTAATTTATGAATGGAGATATACGCACCCTGATGGAAGAAAAACTGTTGTGCCAGTTCATGGAGATGAAGAATTATAATGCCGAACATAAGTAATTAATAAAAATAGCTATGTTCGGCGAATATAATGAAGAACAAAACATTATTAAAAAATTAGGTTCTTCATTATAGGTACGGGCTTATTGATAGAAATCCTAAAGCAGATAAAGCTAAGCAGGGAAGAGTATGACAGGCTGCGTAGAAAAGTGTAAGAAAGAATAATAATTTTTAAAATGAAAGCAATCCAGCAAAAAAAATCCAATTTTCTGGAATGGAACAACCTTGTCTTAACATCTTCAATTAAAAAAATTGATATAAATATTTTTTTAGTCATAATTTTAGACGCTTTATTCTATCTTTTATCAGGATACCTGGTTATATTCTGGCTGCAGAGAATACAGGCAAAGCTTGCAGGCTTTAACCTGCCTTCAGATGTGACTGCAATTGGAGTTGAAAAAACCCAGCAATTAGTCAGAGAGGCAAAAGCATTTTATTTTCTGCTTATTTTTTCCTTTCTGCTTCTTTTGATAGCCATAATCTTTTTGGCAAGCATATTAAAAGGAATAATATGGGCTAAAACCACCAAAACAAAAATAAGCTTTGGATTGATTTCAAAATTCTTAGGCTTAAATTTAATATGGATGAGTTTTTGGTTTGCGGCGGTTTTTCTGGTTTCATGGCTTGCTGAGCCTGCAATGACCCCTATTTTAATGGTTATAGTCATAATCCTGGGGCTGTACTTCACCAACACGCTCTACACTATTTTTATGAAAGAGCAGAAAATAAGCTCTATAATCGGGGCGGTTAAGATCGGCATAAAAAAAGCTCATCTGTTTTTGCTCCCTTATTCAGTTATCCTGCTGTTGTTCTTTGTTATTGTAAGCCTTGTCAGATTTGTAAACACAGGATACTCGCAGATTCTGGCAGGGCTGGCAATAATTGCTTATTTTGCTGCTGTTAGGTACTATGCTTCTGATTTGGCTTTGGAAGCTGAAAAAGCAAGTTAAAACCGAAAACTTTTTAAATTCCATATATGATTTATATATAAATCTATGCTTTTCAATATTAAAATATATATAAAAAATATATAAAACAAATATATTTCATATATGAAATACACAAAAAAGCTGATAAAGACAAGCGGAGGCCTTGTTGTAAGGGTGCCCTCTGACATAGTCAAGCTCCTCAGCCTGACGGAAAAGGATTATGTTGAAATTGACTTAAATAAGATTGATGTTAAATTGCTGAATAAAAAGTTTAAGGGATAATCATGGGATATTAAATTCAAATAAAATAATTTCAAATAATAAAATGCATAAAAAAAGAGGCAGAGATAGCATGTTAAATAATCCCAGGTCACAGGCAGCCATATTCATAGTCATATCCCTTGTTATAATATCGTCAGGAGTGCTTTATTTCTTTTACCAGAGGCAGGCTGTCGAGAGGGAAATCGAGGTTGTGCAGCCGGAAATAGTGCCTGTAAAGGATTATGTTGAAAGCTGCATCAGGAGCACCGCAGAAGACGGATTGACGACAATCGGCTTGAGCGGCGGCTACATAATCATTCCGCAAAACATCAACAATGACCCAAGGGCGTACCTGGCAGCTTTTGCAGGAGGCTTCAGAATCCCCTACTGGTGGCACGACGGCATAAGCGCAATTCCCACAGAGGATTTCATCCGGCGGCAGCTGGAATCGCATATAAAATCCGAATTAAAAATATGCATCAATAATTTTGAGCCTTTCTCAGGCATTTTTGAAATTAACGAGTTGAAAGAGCCTGCTGTTGATGTGCAGTTTAATGAAGCAGATGTTTCTGTCAGCCTGAATTACCCTCTTGAGATTATCGCAAAGCAAGGAGATTTCAAAGCCCTGAGGGAAAAATTTAGTTACACATCACCCATAAGGTTCAGGAAAGTCTACGAGCTTGCAAAACTGATTATGGAAAGGCAAATCAAGGATTATTTTTTGGAAAGAAGAACCATAGACCTTATTTCCATGGACATTGACATCCCTACAACAGACATTGAGGCGGATTGCAATGCAAAAACATGGCAGCTAAGCAGCATAAGGGAAAAACTGCAGAATTTAGTGAGGGTAAACATTCCTTACGTTAGGATAAGGGGCACGAGCTATAATCCAAACCTGTACGTGCCCAATCCCAAAGGAAGAAACACATATGCCGAGACATATTTCGGAAGCCATTATGTGTGGGATATTGGCAGCGATGAAAAGAAGCACGGCAGCATGAAGGTTGCTTTTTCATATGAGAACCAGCCGATGGAAGTCTATGCAAGGCCGAGCGAAAATGGAATCATGCGCTCAAATGCGCAAAAAGGAAATGAGATGCTTTCATTTTTCTGCATGCAGATATGGCACTTCACATATGACATAAAGTACCCCGTTACAGCCGCTATTTTCGACCAGGCAGCCGAGAAGAGCAAGGCTTACCAGTTCAGCTTCGCGTTTAAGGTTGACATAGACCATAACAACCCGAACAGGGCGGCAAAAGGCACAACATTATTTGAAACAGAGCCTGATTTGCCTTCAGAGGACTATTGCAATGCCGTGCAAAATGAAATAACAATGTTCACTGTAGACAACTCGACAGGGGATGACTTAAGGAATGTGGGATTGACCTTTGTGTGCGGGCGCTATTATTGCGATATCGGCTCAAGCGACTGGCTCAGCTTTGGCGCAGCAGCAGGCATGACAAAAAGGCTGCCTTATTGCGTTAATGGAATCCTGAAAGGCGCAAAGGAAGGCTATGCAGAATCAAAGATGTTTATCCAGACTGATGTGGACGGCAGGTCATATGTCTTGGCTATGAACCCTGTAAAGGAATTTCAAAACTACAGGGTCGTAAAGCATCTGCTTTCAAATCCAGGCATAGCAAAAGAGCTTGCTCCTAATGAAAAGGTATCCATCATGATAAAAGGGAAAGATGCAGGCTATGAGGGCTTTGCCGTTTATCCTAAAGAAGCTGATTTTCCGCTCAAGATTCCTGAAAAAGATGCGGTATATGAAGTCAGCATAAATGTTATTGACGAAGACGGCATAATAGCGGGCTATATTGGGGATTGGAAGGTAAGCGGGGAAAGCCTGAAAGGCGCTGATGAAATTGTCTTTCATGTTGTCGAGCAGGGCCCTGCTTCAGAAGACGAAAGGTTTTTGTTTGTGTCAGGCTTGAGTTCATATTCAAAAAATGTGCCTGCTCCGGAATTAAAATGAAAAGGATGAATGACTTAATGGCGATATTCCTTATCCAGCTAGTATTAACCCTGCCGTTCTATACAGCCAGCGCATACGGGTTGGCAATCTCGGATGTCAGGGTGGCAAAAGTAACCTCAAATTCAGCTTCTATAGAATGGCTTACGGACAATTTTTCAAACGGAAAAGTCAGGTACGGCAAGACAGCATCGCTTGGATTCTCTCAAAGGCACGACAACTTCGTCGATAATCACAGCCTGAACATTGTAAATGGCATTGACAGCGACACAGCGTATTTCTTTGCCGTTGAATCAAGCGACTTAATGGGCAACACCGCAGTGGACAACAACTCTAACAATTTTCATACTTTCAAAACATTGGACATAACCCCCCCGCCTCAGGTTGCCGGGCTGCAGGCTGCATCAAAAACATCAAGCTCAATACTCTTGTCATGGGACGCGCTAAACACGTCGGACTTAAGCTATTACACAATATACAGGAACAGGATTGCAGTTGGCAATTCAACAACAAACAGCTTTAATGACACTGGGATAAGTTCAGGCTCACTGAGCTACAAAGTCTCGGCTGTTGACACAAGCGGCAATGAAGGATTATCATCTGATTCTTTTATGGTTTCTGCGCTGCCTTTGGATTCAGCTGCTCCTGCCATAAGCAACGCTGATGTTCTCGGAGTGACAGATGCAACAGCAAGAGTAACATGGATTACAGATGAAAACTCAACAACAATAGTTCTTTACGGGATAAATAAGACAGACAAGGCAAAAAGCTCCGCAGAGCTTGTTACGAACCATTCTATTGTTATAGACGGGCTTGTAAAGAATGCGAATTACACAATACTGGTCAAGTCATGCGACGCAAGCGGCAACTGCGCAAACCTGTCAAAAAGCTTTACAGCGGGAAAAGATACAACGCTTCCTTTCATAAACCTGTCAACTCCGAGATTTGTCAACAGGAGGGTAACGGACTTAATTGGCTCGACAGAGCCGTTTTCACAGCTTACATTGTTTGTGAATGACATGAATATCCCAAAAAGAAGCCTTGGCAATGCAGAAACCGGAAATTCAGGAAAATTTGCATTCAGCCAGGTCCAGCTGGAGCAGGACAATATCATAAGGCTTGTTGCAGTCGACAAGTCAAACAACAGAAACCAAAAAATCTTCGAGGTAAGCGTTGACACGCAGGAGCCGTCAGTGCAGCTTGACGAAGTGCCGTTGCTGACTTCAAAAACCAACTTGACAGTTAAGGGCTCTGTAAATGAGCAGGTTCTGATAAAGGTTTTTGTTGACGCAAAAGCAAATGAAACTGCAGTGCCTTCGCAAATTACAGGGTTAAACGCAACCAAGGTGGGGCAAAATTTTGTTGAATTGCAATGGAACGAGCTGAAAGACAAGGACTTCAGCCATTATGTCGTGTACAGGGAAGATTCAAGCCCGATTGCAATCACAAAGCCCGCTAACTTTAATTTGTTTATAGACGCATTGGTGGACAGCGGAAGAAGCTACACTTACCAAATTTCTGCAGTCAACATTTTTGCCAATGAAGGGACAAAATCCGAGCCTGTTACTGCAACAACATTAAGCGGGGGGGCAGCTCTTGGCATCAAGCCTAAAGATGTTGACATTTTTGAGGATTTCAGGAAGCCTTTGATGATTTTGAATTGGGATTAAGCTAAACAAGGGCGATGGCGATTATTTCATAAAGCTGATATTCGAGGACAGGGCAGGGAATTCAGTTGTTATAGAAAAAAATGTCAATCTCGATACAAAAAAGCCTGATGTTAAGATAACAAGCCCGCCAAGCGGAGCATTAGTTTTTGAAAATGTGGCCCATGAAGTTGATATTATCGGAAGGACAAAGCCAAACTCAAAGGTCCATCTTTTTGTCGACAGGACGCCTTTCAGCGGCTTTAATGCCTCTCTTGAGTTAAGCGGCTTGTCAAATGAAATTCAAAGCATTCCTGAAGGAGAGCTGGATGCCAAATGCAGGTTCAATGTCGGCTCAAGGTCCTTCTGCAGGACAGGAGCTGATTTTTCAGAAACTGCCGATGAGAACGGAAATTTCAAGTTTAAAAGTGTTGAT
>JAGVXR010000084.1 GCA_018303645.1 Candidatus Woesearchaeota archaeon | reverse complement strand
AGCGACTACACCACCACTTCTATAGTCAACTTTAGAGGCTATAGTACCGCCTGTGTGTAAGATTGATATATTCGGCAGCCCCTCTTTATGCTCTATCTTGTGCCTTTCCTCTTTTTTCTTCTGGTGCTTCTCAACAACCTCAATCTTCTCAATTCTCTTGTTTTCGATTCCTATGTTGTAGCCGTTGTCCAGCTTTA
The DNA here is from genome assembly GCA_018303645.1 of Candidatus Woesearchaeota archaeon. Taxonomy (GTDB): domain Archaea; phylum Nanobdellota; class Nanobdellia; order Woesearchaeales; family GW2011-AR4. The sequence continues at coordinate 4,930 of JAGVXR010000084.1, read as the reverse complement.
GGATTGTGCAATCATCATCAAATATTTCTGGGCGAGGCAGTAATATTCCTTCATAAACCTGCTCTTTTGTATGGACTTTTACAACATCTCCAAATTCAGGCATCATGCAGAAAAAGTTGGAATAAGTTTATTTAAAGGTTTTTATTTGGATTTGATTTAAAATCGAGTTTTCAATCCGTCGCTTCGCGACATAATTTTGTCTCGGCAAAAATTGCCTGCCACTAATTTTTGCCTCGAAAATATTGCAATAAATCGGCGAGGGCGAACAATATGGCAGAAAAGTGAGCCCGAGCACAATATTTTGCCGAAGGCGGATTGAATAATAGTTTTTATCTAATGTAAAACTAGCATTGAGTCTACACATTGAATCCAACTATTTACTATGTAATTTCGATTACCAGACTGTAAATATTCTGTTTTTAATTTAATGTACGAATCTTCTACTAAATGAATAATATCGTCAGGACTTTCTAAAACTATAAGTCTGAAAGAGTCGCTTAATCGACGTAGTTTGCGAACTTCAATATCCTTTGGAGAATAATACAAAGCTAATTCCTCTAGGATGCTAATGATGCAAAAGCCCCTTTCACTGCCAGTTATGTATCTTGCTATTTGTGGTATCATTTGGTTTAAATTGAGAAAATTATTTAAATCTTTTACCCCATATAACCCGGCTTCTCGTCAAGCATCTGCTTTGCCCTTGAGGCAGTAAAATGCTCCTGTAAATCTTCATAAGCTCTCTCAACGTCTTTTGTCACGCTCGGCCTTACTTTCTGGAGGGCAAGCTCGAAGTGCTTTTTATTGATGTCCCTTGAGTTTATGTCCTCCCTTAAAGCCAGGATTGCCGCTTCCCTGCACACAGACTCTATATCAGCCCCTGCATAACCTTCTGTTTTCTTGGCAAGGGTTTTCAGCAAGTCTTCCCTGCTTTTGATGTCATCTTTTTCAAAAGCCAGCCTTTCCCCGTTTTCCATCTCCAGTTCAGTCACTGGCTCGCCGCTTGCCATCCTGCTTACAGTCTTCGCTGCAACCATCTTTTTTGGCTTGATTTTCTCAGCTGCTGCCTCGACTGCAATAGGCATTCCTTTTGTGTGAACCTTGAATATCTCCAGTCTTGTGATTTCATCAGGCACAGGGGTCAGAATCATCCTGTCAAACCTTCCGGGCCTCAGCAAAGCCGTATCCACAATGTCCGGCCTGTTTGTTGCTGCAATAACAACAACATCATGCAAATCCTCCAGGCCGTCAATCTCAGTCAACAGCTGGTTGACAACCCTTTCGCTTACGTGGCTGTCAAAGCTCAAGCCGCGCCTTGGAGCCAAAGCGTCAATCTCGTCAAAGAAGATAATACACGGGCTCACTTGGCGAGCTTTCTTGAATATTTCCCTTACAGCTTTCTCGCTTTCCCCAACCCATTTGCTCAGCAGTTCAGGCCCTTTTACCAAAATAAAGTTTGCTTCGCTTTCATTTGCAACAGCCTTTGCCAGCAATGTTTTTCCTGTTCCTGGGGCTCCGTACAGCAAAATGCCCCTTGGCGGCCTTACACCCAGCCTTTTGAATGCGTCAGGATGCTTCAGCGGCCACTCTACTGCCTCAATCAGCTCCTGCTTCACATTGCCCAGCCCCCCTATATCAGCCCATTTGATATTGGGAATCTCAACAAGCACTTCCCTGAGAGCAGAAGGCCTTACAACCTTTAATGCCTCTTTAAAGTCGTGCTGTGTCATAACCAGCCTCTCAAGCAGCTCTTTTGGCAAAGGCTCGTCTTCCTTTAGCTTTATGTCTGGAAGCACTTTACGGAGCACTATCATGGCAGCCTCTTTTGCCAACGAAGCCAGGTCAGCGCCGACAAAGCCATGAGTAACCTCTGCAAGCTCCTTTAGGTGGACTGTTTTTGAGTCATTATTTATTTTTTCCATGTGCCTCTTGAGCTTCGATATCTCAATTTTTTTGAATAAGTCATTTTTTTCAGGGTTTTCAACCAAATATTTGCTTATTATTCTCTCGATGCTTCTTGAGTTTGCATCTTTATACCTTAATAGGTTTATAATTACTTCCTTGTACTCGGGCTCAAATTCGCTGTCTTTTACAACAGCCTCCCTCGCATACATGGGCATGTTTCTAGTGTGAATCTTTAAAATATTCAATCTGCCTTCCTTGCCGGGCACTCCGATTTCAATCTCCCTGTCAAACCTTCCGGGCCTTCTCAAAGCCGGGTCCAGAATGTTGGGGACGTTTGTCGCTGCAATCACAACAACCTTGCCCCTTGACTTCAGGCCATCCATCAGGGCAAGCAATTGGGCAACAACTCTTCTTTCAACTTCCCCCCTGGTTTCCTCTCTTTTTGAGGCAATTGCATCAATTTCATCAATGAATATGATTGAAGGCGCATTTTTTTCAGCTTCTTCAAATTTCTTTCTTAAGTTTTCCTCGCTCTGCCCGTAATACTTCGACATGATTTCCGGCCCGTTAATCAAAATGAAGTGCGAGTTTGTCTCATTTGCAACAGCCTTAGCAAGCAAAGTCTTGCCCGTTCCAGGCGGCCCATGCAGCAATACGCCCTTTGGCGCCTCGATTCCCAGCCTTTCAAAAATTTCCGGATGCTTCAAAGGCAGCTCAACCATTTCCCTCACTTTTTTGATTTCGTCTTCTAACCCCCCTACATCCTCATAGGTTATGTCAGGAACCCTTTCTTCCTCTACTTCAACAGCTTCTGACCTGAATTCAATCTCTGTCTGGTCAAGGATTATCACAGCCTGCTTCGGATTAGTGTCAACAACAACAAACTTTATGTCCCCAAACCCAATCCCCATCATGCTTTCATCCAGAATGCTGAATATATCCTCGTCAAAGAAGGGGTTGTTCATCATGGTTGTCTTTCTTCTTCTCGCCCCGCCTAAAGAAACTATGTCGCCTTTAACAACAGCTCTTCCAAGCAGCCCCTGCTTGAATATCTCTGAAGAAGCCCTTATTACAATTCCTTTTCTTGCAGGAGCTATAATGATTTTTTTGGCTTCCTTGACAAGCGCTTTTCGGATTCTGACCTGCTCGCCAATGCTGGTTTTCGCATTCTTCCTTATAATCCCGTCCATTCTTATAATATTAAGACCTATGTCGCCCGGGTAGGAGCGGTCTGCAATAGCCACTGTCTTTCTTTCGCCTTCTATCTCCACTATGTCGCCTGATTTTATATCTACCTCAGCCAAATACCCGGAGTCAATCCTGACTATGCCCTTGTTGACATCATCCTGTATGGCTTCAGCGACTTTAAGCTTGAGTTCCTTGTCTGTCATTTTTATGCCAACTTTAAGATAGACATAGTGTTTTATAAATGTTTTGATAAGATGGAGAGTTTACCCAATATAATTGCTTTCGCTCTGCTGAGCCATCTGCACCTTCGGCAATGGGATAGGGGCTGGCAGATTTATTTCCTGGCTCAATATTAAAGCCTGGATGTTTGATTTAGTGAGTATTGTATTAAGCAAGCCTGCCATAATCTCCTTTGGCAGCTTCTTGTCCTTTTTCCATGAAGCAAGTATTTCCTTTGCCTTTTTTGGCTCTTCCATGTACAAAAGCTCGCCTTCAAACAGAATCAAGCCAACATTCGGCTCGTACTTTGACGTGAACTCAAACACAAAGCGGAGCACATTTTGGCTGTTTTTGCCCAGGGAGATATCTGCTTCCTCAACATTTTTTATAGTTACGTTGTTGTTTATGTCAATCTTTCCCTTGGCAGCCTCCTTTCTCTCAGCGCTCAGTTTTGTAAATCCAAATCCCACAATCATTTTATTTGAATGGTTTATGCTAGGTATATAAAGGTTTTTAATGCACTTAGATTTTTAATTCAGTTCAATGAGGGCAATTGCGATTTGTTTGCTATATAATCAATAGTCTGCAGATGGCTTGGGTTGGTGCTCATCTTTGGCAAAGGATAATCACCGTATAATGCCAGCCTGTATTGTGTTGGATGCATTTTCTTGAAGTATTGTTTGATTATCTTGCCATACTCGAAGGCATAGTCGTCATTGCTTTTCTTTAGCATTTGCTCAAGAGTCAGAACTCTTGCATAACCCTCCTTTAATGATGCCCTTTCAACCTTTTCCCATTCTTTCTCAGATTTCAGCTTAATTGCATGAATATAAACCTTGAATTCTTTACCATTTGCGTCATAGCTAGTTTTTACATAATATGGTTTGCCTTCTTCTTCCAAAGCATCTGTCAGAATCCTTATTACATCTTTATCATAAAATTCCTCACTTATTTCTCTGGCTACAGTGTGCTTTGAACTTAAATCATAAGACTCCATCTCGCCGCCAATCAAAGCCTTTCTTCCTACGGCTTCTTCATATTTGTAACCTTCTGGCTTTTCCTCAAATTTAGCCTTTATGCGCCCGTCTGAATATTCATAGTATATTATAGTCACTCCCCCATCCCTGACTTCTCTGTAAGAATCCCTGCCTTTTGCAGATTTTTGGCTTAATTTTTTTTCTGAAGCTGATTTATTCTCTTTAGAATGCTTCTGCACCCTTGCTTCCAAATTCTCATTTGGCTCGCTAAACTCTTGCTCCTGTTCTTCTGCTCCATGACGATCTCTAGAAGTGTATTGGCTACCTTCATGCTGCCCAGGTTTGTATTGATCTGTCCCACCTTCAGAGCTTTCGCTGGCATCACTTTCCATATAAGAAACAATATAAAATGCCTTTTTAAAGCTTTCGGTTTTAATTACTAAAAAGTAATAAACGAAACATTTTTAAATGCTTAAAAGTTACACATCTTATGCAAGAACCACATAAAGTAGAATCAATTAAAGACGTTGTATCTCCGCAAACATTTAACCAAGTAGAAATGTTGCTTGAACTACCACTGGATGCTACTACAAAAGAGCGTGAATTCTATCAAAGAATTTCTAGGGCAGTATCATTTGGAAGGG
>JAGVXR010000081.1 GCA_018303645.1 Candidatus Woesearchaeota archaeon | reverse complement strand
ACTTCTGTCTTTCTTTACTTCTTTCAGCTCTTCATAAACATTGTTGGCTATCATGATTGTCTTTGCCATAATCTGTGTATGAATATACATATATATAAATTTATCGTTTTGCATAAAATAAGCAAAATCCAAACCAATTCATTACATCACATGCTTATATCATAGAAGTCCATGAATCTTGCGGGATTTTCTATAAATAATCGCTGTATTATCTCCTTTTTTTCCTTGTTTCCGATATTCAGGAATTTTGGCTTTCTTTTTGTATTGGGGTCATCCTTGTACAATGATGGAATAGCCATTCTCAACCCTTTTAGGTAATACTCTCCAGTGTTTAAGTGCTTGCCAAAGCTTGAAGTCACATTTCCTATGTACTTGAATCCCGCTAATCGCGCCAATTCCATATGCCTTTTTGATAAGGCATATTGGCTGTCTGAGTAGTATGTAACAATGCCTCCTGGGCGCAGGCATCTGTATATCTCTTTCAGTGTTCTCGCTGCGTCTTCATGCTTTTCGCTGACATCTAACGGATACGGGTCTGCCAAAGCCCCTGTTAAAATATTATCAGGTATTTCCTTAATTGTGTCTTTCCAGTCGCCTTGCAAAATGATTACTGGGACTTTTTGCCTGACTGCCCATCTTTTTACCACTTTTACAATATTTCTGTTTAATTCTAGTATTATATGGGTGCAAAAGCTGCCCTGCTCCATATGCTTTAACAGTTCCTTTTGGATAGCCTTAGCAGAGATTCCCATTCCAAAGCCAACTTCTAAGACTACACCCCCGTATCTAGCTGAGTTCTGCCCTAAAAGGGATATGAATTCCCTTTCAAATTCATCCATTACAGGCTCGTTCCCTATTTCCAGATAGTACATGCCCCTTTCTGGGTCATATTCAAAGTTTGCCTTGGCATCTCTCCAAAAATTGTTTTTTCTGTAGTCCTTTTGCCTGCCATTTATGGAGCCTGTCTTTTTATATTTCTGTTTGGTTTGCTGAATTGAATCTATTTCTTGTTCCAATGAAATGTAATTCTTCTTGTTTTTTTCCGTCATAATCCCCTCTTTAATTGCCAAATCCATTATTTTTATTGTCGGGACATTGTTCATTATAAAATACATGTCGCCGCTTTTGAGAAACTCCACAATCTCCCCCCCTAATGGCATATTTAGCAATTCTTCTTTTTTTCTATTGACTGGAATGTTTTGTATTGACCCAATTTTGTGTTTTAGCCAAGCGAGGGTTTTAAGATTGTTTTTAGCTACTCTTGCCGAACTGGAATAAGGACAATACTTTGGCAATTTTGTCATCTCAAAATTGTATTTGATACTTATAAAAGATGACAGAAGGGAATGGATTATCCTAGGAAGTTTGCTGTAAGTATGATTGTGTGGGTTGCTAAAAAATTTTGCAAGGCTTTCAACAATCGCTTTTATTTGCACCTCGCCAACCCTTTCTATCGGCAATGTATAAGTCTCCTTGTCATTCTCTATAATTACAAGGATGTCAGCTTTTCCCTCAACAATATCTTTTGCATTTAACCCAACGCAAACGGCAGGTATGTCCTTTTTCTTGGCTTTGCCCTTGATTTTATTTAATGGAAAAGTGAAGAATATTCTTTTATCAGGATATTTTCTCCTGTCTTTTAAGATTGTAAGGTTAGGATATTTTTGGTTAAGGCTGACAATAAAATTATCCGACCAAGCCGTGTATAAATCCAGCAGAATATTGTTTAAATCATTGTATAAAAGTTCTTCTTTTTCCTTCTTTTTGAATTTTGATTCTTTAATCCTCTCTAAATCCCTTATGGTATTTGATAACTCTGCAATATGGGAATAAATCTGGTGCATTTTAGAAAATCTGCATTAAATCCTAATAAATCTTTCTATTTTTTATGATATTTACCGCAAAACTCAAGAAAACTTAATTTCTCTCCCCTTTACATCAAAAATCTCCCCATTGTCATAAACCACATTTCCGTTGACTATTGTCATTACAGGCCATCCTTTTAATATTTTGCCTTCGTAAGGGCTCCACTTGCACTTTGTCATTAAATCCTCGTTTCTCACAGCCTGCCTTTTATCCAAGTCAACAATAACCAAGTCTGCATCATAGCCTTCCTGCAAAAAGCCCCTGTTTTTTATCCTGAAAATTTTTGCAGGATTCTCGCAGCATAGTTTCTGGATTGCCGGCAATGTTATTCTGTTGCTGTTGAAGGCATCAAGCAATAGCGGCAGCATTGTCTCAACTCCAGGAACCCCAAACGGATAGTTTGCCTGCTCCTTCTCTTCCTTCAAGTGAGGCGCATGGTCTGATGCAATAATGTCCACAGTTCCATTTTTAATGCCAAGCCATAATGCCTTCTGGTCCTGCTCTGTCTTCAGCCTCGGCTTCATCTCTGCGAAAGCGCCAAGGCTTTGCAGGTCCTTTTCGTTCATGAACAAATGGTGCGGAGAAACCTCGACAGAGACCTGCCTGCTGATTTTATTTTGTTTTGCATGATCCAATTCCTTTTGGGAGCTGACATGCGCAAAATGAATTTTGTTTTTTATTTTGCTTTTAATTAAAATATCCACTGCATTTTTCACATTTTCATCTTCAGCGTGAATTACAGTTAGTTTAGATGCCCTGAAAATATCGCTTATTGCTTCAAAATCATCAATTTTCAGGTCGCCTGTCGTGTAGTCCATGTAAAGCTTTACAGCTGCAATGTTTTTTGCCTTTTTTATATCGCGCCGAAAATCAAGCCGTAATTCACAATGCTTTTTGCAGCAAGTCTTCTTTTTTGCTCGAGAGCCTCAATGGTTGTTGTTGGCGGCAAAGTGTTTGGCATGTCAAGGATTGTTGTCACTCCGCCTTTTGCAGCCGCCATAGAGCCTGTAAGAAAATCCTCTTTATGCGTCAATCCAGGCTCCCTAAAGTGAACATGGCAGTCTATCAATCCCGGCAGGACAAAATTGCTCTTTGCGTCAATAATCTTTTCTGCCTTGGACTCCTTGTTTGTTATTTTTGTTATTTTGCCGTTTTTGATGAGAATGTTTTTTACAAATACCTTGTTGTTTAACAGGAGCCTGCAGTTTTTGATTAGGGTTGACATTTTTTATAAAAATTTGCAATAGGATATTTAAAGCTTTTTAGGGCTCTTTTCTTGGAATATCAAGATTGTCAAAATCTTTGTCATAACTGGCAATGGCGCTGCAGCCATTCATTAGAGCGCAGGAATAATGAATTGCATCAAAAATACTTAGCTTTAAACTATTTATTTTTTTTAATGTCTCAAACAATAGATTAACATCTACGTCAGCAATTTGAATGTTTGACTTTACCAGATTTTTTATTGATTTTTGGGCAATTTCCCTGCTTCCAGTTTCTTTTTCTATTATAAAGAACGCCTCTACCAAATTAAAAACATCGACTATGCCGCCTTCCCTTAGGGCATTTTGGCATTTCTCCGTATATTCATTCTTATAAAATGCAAAAGCCAGCACATTACTGTCTAAGAATTTCATCTTCAATTAATTTGTCCATTTGCTCTGCTGTTAGATTATGTTTGGGCTTTATGTTCTTTGCCTCTTCAAAAAGCTTTTCCAAATCCTCGCCCAAGGGCTTGATAATTATTTCATTCCGCTCTTTGAGCACTTCCACTCTGCTGCCTGCTTTCAGCTTTAAATCCTTTCTCATTTCAGCAGGTATTGTTATCTGTTGTCCTTTGCTTATTGTGACTATCATTTTAATCCTAATGATTCATGAAGCATGATTCATTTAAATAGTTTTCGTTTTCTAGTATTACAAATTTGTATTGTTAATGTTGCAAAATAGAAACATTTAAATATAAGCTAATTCTTATTTGCTGTATGAAATTTCAAGATGAGCCAACAATATTCAGGGAATTGTTTGGAGACACGCCAAAAGTAAGAGTTTTAGAGTACTTATTGGAAGGAAGGGAGATTGACCATTCCATTGGAGACATAGCAGAAGGCGCTGGCATAAACAGGGTAACTTTGTTTAGGCTATGGTCTCAAATTGAGAAGTCAAAATTAGTTGTGCATACTAGAAACATCGGAAATGCCAAGTTGTTTAAGCTGGATATGAAAAATCCTTATGTAAAAAGCCTCGCTGAATTGTTTGATAAATTAATAAGTGAGGGGTTTAGGAAAGCAAGTGTGGAGAAAGAACTGGGGCATTAGAATTCAAAACTTCACTAAAATTTTCAAAAATCTTCTTCTCAATTTATAGGTATTAGCCCATATTGCATAACTAAGCCATCCTTGCAAGCTTTGAATGAAATCCTCACATCTTATTCCACCTTGTTCATACAGCTTCAATTTTTCAGCAAACTTTTTTTCAAACTTTCTGATATTACTTTTCTTTAAAAGTTTGTGATAAAAGAAAATCCTAAATCCCAAAAATCCAATGCCATTGCCAAGACTTAATATTTTTGATTTATTCGGATGCAATTCTATGTTAAGATTTTCTCGTAGGAAATTGTCAATTTTTAATTTGTATTCCTTAAGTTTTGCCTCTTCTTGATGCAATATAACAAAGTCATCAACATACCTTATGTAGTATTTTGCTTTCAATTCATTTTTAACAAAGTAGTCCAATTCGCTTAAATAAACATTCGCAAAAAACTGGCTGGTAAGGTTTCCTAAAGGCATGCCAAGATTGCCACGCCCATTCCCAATTTTGTTGTGGTTGTGCAGTATGGTTTTTATCAGCCAAAGAACTCTCTCATCATTTATTTTATTTCTGATAATGTTCAATAAAACTTCATGATTTACTGTTTCGAAGTAATGCCTTATATCCGCTTTAAGAATATAACATGACCTTGTGTTGTTTTTTGAAGCTTTTCTTTTAAAGACGTCAAATCTCTCAATCGCCTTGTGGGTGCCCTTGTTTATCCTATTGGCATAGGAATCGTAAATAAAAGTTTTGTCAAAAATCGGCTCTATAATATTGCAAAGTGCATGGTGAACAACCCTATCCCTGAAATGTGATTTGCTTATCCTTCTTGTTTTTGGGTCCCTAACGATAAAAATCTTTAATGGTTTTGGCCTGTAAGTATGGAATATCAATTCATTTCTTAAATCCAGCAGATTTTGCTTTAAATTCTTCTCAAATTCAATAACATAATTCTTTAACGTCTTTCTTTTTCTTGCCTTTTTGTAAGCTAATTCAAGATTTTCATAAGAACACAGTTTAGCAAATAACGTATCATGATTTTTCATGAACATAAAATAAATCCCAGCAATAGTAGCTTGGCTATTCCGACAAGACGGCCATCGTTGTCGTCCAAGTGGTTCCTGCCATCGGCGTTAGACCTGTTCTCAAGCCTGTTGACATACCACAGCCGCGCGCTAAGTAGCCCCTTCACTTAATCTGCTCACTGCCACTTCATTGCTGTTGCGGCTGTATTTTATAGCAGCTATGCTACCTTAGTGAAAGGGCATGTAGTCCAGCTACTCTAATTATGCATATCTTTTTGATATGCTGCTGGGACAATTTAACAAAGAAAGAAATAATATAAAAATATTTTGGAATTACACTCTTTGCTCAAGAGTTTGCGGAGTTGCTTTTGGCGCGTTGCGCGCCTCTGGTACTACCCCGACAAGACGGCCAAAGTAGTAGACCAAGCGGCCCCAGGCGTCAGACCCGTCCCCAAGCCCGTTGACACACCACAGCCGCATTGTTTGGACATTTTCAGGATCAGCAACATATATTCCCATAGCACTATCATAATTAAATTTCTGCTTGCCGTCCGTAAAAACTGCATCGGCATAGTCATTTGTCAAATCTCTCAGAACAAATCTCCAAAATGGGCTGTCTTTTGCTTCTTGTCTTGTATTTGATTTTCCAAAAAATCTGTCAATATTAGCTTTGCTTAACTCAAGAACATTGTCTCCAGTAAAAGAATCATATGCTCCTTCTAGCTCTCGGTCAAGTGCCAAAGCACCTTGGTTTGTAAGCCTACTTCTAGGATTAAGATTTTTCTTCAAAAAGTCAAGCACTTGCTCGTTATAAAGAACAACTTTCCCTTTTCTCTCTTGATTTGCTGATTGTCTTAACCATAAGTCTCCCGCATCAGCATATCTATCCCATAATTGTACATTTTTTTCTGCCACTTTTTGCCTGAATTCTTCAGGGTAGTTATCTGGATTTTTGCTAACATCATTGTAAAGCTTACGAATCAGTAATTTTTGCCGTGCAAATTCATACATAGTCATTGGAGTTCTGCCTTTCTCAATTAGCAAGGGCATCTGCTCAGTATTTCTTCCCGGAAACACTACATAAGAATCACGTCTTGGTATATCCAGAGTTTCTGTCATATAAAATAAGTATAAACTGACTATTTATAAACCTTTCGGTTTTTTGCACTTCTAAAGTAGTAACATATTTTAAGAATCAAATTCAGCTATGCTCGCTGTGATATTCCTTTATGCTTACTTTCCTTCCGCTTTTCAGCCTTGCGGAATTTCCAAAATCTGACATCTTATTTACTTAATTTATAACTATAACCTTTTCCTATTTTCTCTCTTGTTAATATTCCATTTTTAACAAAATTACTTAACTGTTTTTGGATATTTTGAACACCAATATTCAGTTCAAAAGCTATCTGTTTTGAAGTATTCAAATTGTTTCTAATAGACTTAAGTATATTTTCTTTTGTTCCTCCTATTTTTCCATGTCCCCCTTGATGTGTCAATGAAAAAATGTGCAAGAACTCCTTATCTTTATTTATGTCAGCACAAGGTCCTGCAAGATTGTAAATCTCCTTAGTTCCATTTGGATTTAGATAAAATAAATATGTAGATTTATGTTCTGGTCTCGATTTTTCCGAAATGTTTCTTTGATTTGTCCATTTCCATTTTTTGCAAACCTCAAAAATAAAGTTTACAAAATCGTAAGAGGTCATTTCTAAATAAGATTGTCTTTGTATTATACCTCCCATCTCTAGCTCAGATATAATAAGCATTAAATCAGATGCTAGTTGTTTATTTTTGAAGCATTCGTCATATAAAGAGTAAGAAGGTACAAATTCTATTTCAGAAATTAAATTATTAATAAAAGTTATTCCTTTATACATCAAAGAATTAATTATTTTCTGTTCACCGATTTTGCTTCTTTTTATAAAACCAATTTTTTGTAATAAATCTAAGTGTTTTTTAAAAACATTTCCTGAAGAGTAACCAATTCTCCTAGCCAACTCATTTGTTGTTAAAGAATCATTATTTAATTCTTTTAATATTTTAATTCTGTTCTTATTTAATGGACTTGAATTGGTGTATGTTAGATTAGTTAATCTTCTTCTTAAATTAAAATCCATATCTTTTTCAGGTAATTTTTTTACTGTACTTATCAAATCGTAAAGAGACAAAGCAGAACAACCAAATGTGTAAATCCCATCTTTTATGTTAATACTTTTACTTTTTTTTGATAATATACTATGCTTTTTAAATAATTTGTACCATGTTTCTGCCAATTGTTTGGATTTAATTCTAAGCTCGGAAGTTCTTGACAAATTATTAACTCTTCTCATTTCTGTTATATATAAAACTCCAAAACCTAAGAAAAATAACTTTTTATTATCGTACATTCTATCATAAACTGATTTTGTTTTTTTCATAATTGTCCTCATTGGGAAAAAATGAAATAAAGTTTTGTATGAAGTCATATAGGTTATATTTTTATAGGTTTGTTAACCTTTCCATGAGTGATATTCATTTAAGGTAACTTTTCTACCTGTTTTAATCCTAGCATATTTACCAAATTCACTCAATTTATTTAATTGTGAAGAGTTAAAAATAGGACCGTCGATACAAACTATTTTATCGTCAATCATACAGGCTCCACATATTCCGAAAGAACATTTCATGTACCTTTCAAGCGATGC
>JAGVXR010000080.1 GCA_018303645.1 Candidatus Woesearchaeota archaeon | reverse complement strand
TCAAATCGTGTCAAACTCCCCAACGCAGTCCTCAACAATCTTTTGGCAGTTTGAGAGCATATCCCTAAGGCTTTTGTCCTCTGTAGCGCTCTTTACCTGCCTGAGCTTGTCCTCAATCTGCCTGAAAAATCTTATAATGTCGCCTTCCAGCAGGTTTGTGTTTTCAATTATTTTCAACAAATTTTGCCCGTGATAAAGGGGGTGGACCAATGCAGTCAGGTCCCCTATTTCCCTGAAGCGCTTTTCATGCTTAAGATACTCATTTTTCCAAATAATTTTTTTAAGCTCATCTGTAAATTGTGAATGGTGCTTCCTAAAGAACTCGGTTTTTTCCCTTGCCTCATAGCACAGGCATGCAATGGCCATGAGCATCTGGTATTCATTCAGTTTGGTGTAAAAATCGGTCGCAAACATCTCCCCAATCAATATCTCGTCAGAGTATATTTTTGATGCAAAAATGCCTTTTTCAGTCAGCGTATTTCCAAGAACATACCCCATTTTTTCCAGCTTCTTCTTGTAGTTGTAGAAGGCATTATGGCTCACAATGTTTTCCCTGTCCATGAAGTTTTTTCCATATTTTTGGAAAGAATGGAAGCTTTTGCACAAAATCTCATCAATTTCCTTCTCATCGTGCAACATTATCAAGTTCAAGACAGTGTTTACAGAAAGCCTGAACTGTGATGTTATTGGTGAAGTATCTGAGGTAATTATTCTTTTTACCCTTTCATGCTCAAAAAATTTCCTTTCAACCATTATGTACACAAACCCTTCCCTGTCAATCCCCCTTCTTCCGGCCCTGCCTGCAATCTGGAAATACTCTTTCGAGTTCATCATCCTGAAGGAAATTCCATCAAATTTCCTTAAGGATTCGAAGCAGACGCTCTTTGCAGGCATGTTCACCCCTACAGCGAAAGTCTCAGTCGTGTACAAGACTTTTATCAATGCCTTCTCGAAAAGCTCCTCCACAATTTCCTTCAGGATTGGCAGCATGCCTGCATGGTGGAACGCTATTCCATAAGGCAGTATCTGCCTCAATATTCTTGTTGAATCTAGCTTGTTTATTTCAGGGCTTGTGGCTGAAAGCTTGCTCCTTACAAAAGAAGAAATTTCGGGGTTCATCTGGAACATGTTTTTCTGGAAAAGTTCAAAGGCTTTTTTCTGGCAGCCAATTCTTGAAAAGCTGAAGAACAGGCATGGAAGATTATTCCTTATCTCCTTTATGAGCTCAAAATGGGAGGGGATTTTTGATTTCTGCTTTTGCCTGAATTTATGATGCTTTGGAATCACTTTATAATAATCCGGAATGCTCATTGCATCCTTCAAATTTTTTAATGTTGTCACTCCAAGCTCCGCATCATAAAAATTCACGTGAAGGGGGACGGGCCTTTCATCATGCCTGACAACAACAACCTCGTGCCCTTTTATCGCCTCAATCCATCTTGCAAATTCATCAGCATTTGGAATGGTTGCAGACAGGCACAGCACTCTTACATTCGGCTTTGAGAAGATTATGGACTCTTCCCACACATAGCCCCGTTCTATGTCATTTATGTAATGTATCTCGTCAAAAATCACATATGAAACTTGGCTGATGAAAGGGTCATTGCCCAATACCATATTGCGATAAATTTCAGTAGTCATTATAAGTATAAGCGCATCAGTGTTTTTCTGGACATCTCCTGTGATTATGCCGACGTTCTTTTCCCCGTAGCTTCTTGAGAATTCCTTGTATTTTTGGTTGGAAAGCGCCTTTATTGGGGCAGTGTATATCACCCTTATTCCTTTCCTGAAATCCCTGTCAATAATATAGTCTGCAATGAGGGTTTTCCCGGATCCTGTAGGAGCTGAAACTACAACAGACTTGTTGTGCTCGATATTTTTTATTGCATCTTCCTGGAATTTGTCTAATTCCAGCCCTTTGTAATTCATCTTATCAGTTTCTCTTCAACCGTATATTTTTTCCCAAGATATTCAACAATATCCCCTGCTTTTAATTTTCTTTTATTTCTTGTTTCAATTTCCCCATTTACCTTGACAGAGCCTGAGCGGATGATGAGCTTGATTTTCCCCCCTGTCCCTGGAATTCCCATGATTCTAAGTGAGGTGTTCAGCTCAAGATATTTAGTCGAAGTATCTTGGGTCATCGCTCCTCACGGTCATTTCCTTGTTAGATTGTGTTTTTGCCCTTTGGGAAAAATTTTCATTGTGCATTTTTGGCTTCAGGGCATTGAATTCCAAAGCCTTCTTCATATTTATATTGCCGCATTTCACGCATGAAAAAAATGTTCCGAATTTGCCATGCATTGTCTCAAGCTCCAAGCCGCACACGCATCTAAGGTTGTCAATCACCTCATCCTTATGGGACTGGCAGACTGGAACTTTTTGGCTGTTCATTGCTGTTGCATGTCTCTGGCAAAAAGGGCACTTGTCAATCTTGCTCTGGCCGTATTTTTTTGGAATGAACATGGATTTTGTATTGGTCATCAGTTTAAATTAGTTGCTAATCAAGAAAGATTTCACCCGTTGTCATCCACAATCTCCTCTTCTTTGCTCAAAAGTATGTTCTTTTGGCCCTTCTTCTCCCTGAAAGTGCGAGGCACGTAAACATGCTCCCTTGTAATGGGATTTTCCCCGGTATAATATGTAGCTGTCGACAAAGTTCCAGGTGTTGGCGTAAAAACCTGAGTCAAATTTACAAAAATGTCATTTTCCCTGCAAAACTTTTTTGTTTCTTCCATGTCTTCTTTTGTGCTTCCGGGATGCGCGGCAATAAAGTATGGAACAAGATTTTTATCAGTGCCCTGCTCTTTATTCACTTTCCTGTATTCATCAAGGAACTCCACGAATGCAGAGGCTGTTGCTTTGTCCATCTGCTTCAGCACATGGTCGCTTAGGCTTTCAGGAGCTATCTTGAGCCTTGTCACAAACTGCATTATCTTCCTGAAGAGCTTTTTCTGGTCAAGAATTATGTCATGCCTTATGGCGCTTCTCAGCTCGAGCGATGTGCCTGCATACTTTTGATTCAGTTTCTCGATTTCGCCAAGCAAGGGGTATAAATCATCGCTTAGAACCCTGTATTTGCAGCCCACGCATTCCTGGTTGCAGTAATCCTTCTTATCATGAACTATTATATTTTCCTCAATTATTGGAGAATGTATACGCGACTCATATTTGTACAGGGCGCATCTGGAGCCGTACATATTCAGGGTAGGCAAGGTCAAGTCATTTATTTTTTTTATCCCGTCCTTGTATAACAATTCAATTTCCCGCACAATGCTTTCCCTGCTTCTCTTTGCAACTTCCTTTCCCTGCACAAGAGGTATGACGCAAAAAGAGCAGGAGCCCCAGCAGCCTCTTCCGATTGCCACCGAAGAGCTCAGGTAGCCGACCATTTTTTTATTTTGCCCGTAATTCCTTGACAAAGGATGCAATTCCCGAGTGAACTGAACATCGTATATGAAGTCCATCTCCTTTTCAGCCAAAGTGTGGCTCGGCCTGTTGTGCTGGATGAATCCGCTTCCGCATCCCTCGATGAACGCCTCATCCGGAAGGAGATAAAATGTCCTTGTTAAAAGATTAAATTTCTGCTTGTCTGCCACGCATTCCTCGTATGAAGGCAGCTTTCTGATGTTTGGGCTTATCTCATTCTTATTTACCCTGAAGGATACTCCTTCAATCGAGCCCAAATCCAGGCTTTGCCTGATATTTTCGAATGAGTCCATTGTTATTTTTTTCATTCTTTCAAGAAGTGTGAGGATAGAGCGCTCTGCATTTCCGAATAGCAGCAAATCCGCCTTTGTGTCGTTTAGAATCCCCCTCCTTAATTTGTTGTCTTTGTAATCAAAATGAGTGAATCTTCGTATGGTTGCTTCAATACCCCCCAGGATTGTGATGCATCCCTTGAAATGCTCTTTCAGTTTTTGCGTGTAAACCATCAATGACCTTTCCGGCACAAGAACATTATCCCTTTTTTTGAGCATTGGGGTGTAATTGGCAAGCATTGAGTCCAGCAATCCGGAAGTGATGCAGAAAAAGTATCTTGGGCGGCCGCAGGATTTGTAGTCATCATCAGCCATGGGCTGGGCTATTATTCCAACCTTGTAGCCTTTCTTGTCAAGAAGCCTGGCAATTATTGACATCCCGCTAAGCGGATGGTCATAGTAGGGGTCGCCTGTGACAAATACTATATCAAACTCCCTGAAATCCTTGTAATGCTGTTTTCCTTCTTCAAGCGAGACAGGTAAAAATCTCTTGTTCATTGGGAAAAAGAAGGTATATCCATTTAAAAAGGTAGGGATATTCGCAACCTTTAAAAATCTCTTAAATTTCTTTATTATATTGCTCCCGTAGTGTAGTCCGACAACCTTTTGCAAGCAAAAAGTTGGACTAAGACAATCATACTGCCCTCTCGCGGCAGTGACCCGAGTTCAAATCTCGGCGGGAGCACTCATATTTTTAATAAAAGATGTCCTAAGGTAAAGATGTCAAACAAAACATTGGCTTTGGTACTAGCTGCAGGGGAGGGCTCTAGAGTAAAGTGCTTCCTAAATGATGATGAGCCTGTCAAGGCTATGATTAAATTAGGAGAAAAAAGGCTGATTGACAGAGTTTTGGATTCTTTGGATGAAATAGAAGCTGAAAAAGCAGTTTTGTCTTATCCTTCAATAGAATATGAATCTTTGGACAAAAGGGTTAAAGAGAGAGGTGTTAAAGTCCTTAAGCAATCTACAAAACAAAGGATATTGCCCAATTTATTTCAGTTACCTTGGATTTTAATAACACAATATTACTTCTCAGATGACAGAGAATATTTGAAATCTTTTGACTCGATCATGACTTTGCCATGCGATATTGTTATTGACGGCAATGAAGTGAATAGTATTCTAAAATTTCATGAATATAATTTGATGCATCCAAGCCAAATACAGATTACAATATTATCAAGATATGGGCCTTATGAAGGTGGAAACGCTGCCGTGTTTAAGATGGATGGGTATAGGATTGTAGGTGTCAAGAGTCATAGTTATCATACTAAAGGTTACGAAGTTTCAACACAGGCAGGAATTTTCGTTTTTTCCAAAGGGGTGATGAAACTCTCCCGATTCCATTTCATTTCATCGGTAGTTTCTTGTCCGTAAATTGAATTGATTTGATGCCTTTGAAGCATAGGCTTCTTGAAGCTTCTC
>JAGVXR010000058.1 GCA_018303645.1 Candidatus Woesearchaeota archaeon | reverse complement strand
TCTTCATAGCCTCGATTACCATCATCGAGCTTTTGCTTCCCAATGACATTACTGCTGCTTTCATTTTTTAATTATTAAAATACAATTTTTCAATTTTTAGTTTTGGACTTTGACGTGAAGCGTGAGTAGGTGAACCATCTTGATTTTTTCTAATGCAATAAACTTTATTTTTAGGAGGTTTAAGTATTTTTTCTACTTCTTTAGCTCTTTCATAGATTTTAGAATTAAAGTATCTGCCCCAAGCAACAACTATTTTATCAGCTTTTTCGACCGCATTTTTGATAAATTCATCGTTATTTTCACCAAGAGGGTCTTCAACTTTAAGAAGTACCCCCTTTTCTTTATGTCTGTATGCAAAAAGATTTAATAATTCTACCTCTCTAAATCCCTCATTTAACGAAAATTCACTACATATATAGGCAGTTTTGTCTAACTTTAAGTTCTTTAATCTATAATCATAATGTGCATCTGACGGATTCAAACCAATAAAAGTCATACATTTTTTTCCATTTGGATTAACTTCAAATCCTAGTCTATAACGATATTCAACAAGTTCATTTGGTACTTGCCATCCTTCTATATTCTCTTTAAAATTTTTCATTTTGTTGGATCAATCAAAAACCCGTCCTTCAATATATTCTGCCCGATTAAAATCCTGTATTTCATGTGAGCCCTGTCCGCCAAAGTGAACTCTGACTTTATTTTCTTACCCGCTAACTCTATTTCTGCTTCAATTATCGGGCGGAGCTTTGAGCCGTGCGCTGACTTGACTAGTTTTGACTTAATAACAGGACCAAGTCTTAATTCTGCCGCAAGGTTCGTGTCAATGGAGCTTTTTGTAGCGCCTGTGTCTATCTTGGCAACAACACTTTTCCTGCCGTTATGATGCTTGACACTGACTTTTTCAGCCAATCCAATGACTACCTTGCCATTAATTACCTTGTAACCACCCATAAAACTGATAGAAATAAAATGGTTTATTAAGTTATTGGTTTTTAGCTATGTTCCATAAGAAACTATGGTATTTTCTGTAATCATCTGCAATTTCCTTGTTTTCTATCATAAATGCAAAAAAATCTTCTCCGAGCAAAAAATTAACTATTTTATTGCCATAAATTCCAATAGCAGTAGGATTGCCGCTGAATTCTTTTGGAAGAAATTTAATTTTCTCAAATTCTAAAGGCTTTTTTATTTCCTTTTTCATTTCATTTCTCATAAGATTTAGCCATTTTACTTTTTGTTTTACTCTTCTTCTATTATAATTGGAAAACCAGATAGAAAGCCTCTTTGGAACATATCTGCCAGAACCAATCCAATAAATTTCTTTGTGATTGAGCATATCCTCCCAAACTGCTTTTACCCCCTCTATGCCTCTGAAAATTTCTGCATTTATATCGGGCTTTTTAAAATTATATTTTTCGAGAATTGAAGGAAGTTCTTTTTCTATTTCTTGCTTTGTTATATCCAATTCATGTTTCTTTTCTTCTACATAGCCAATTATTTTATTAGGATGGCTAATCTCGAATAATCTCTTTTTATTCTCTTTTATGTAAGTCACTAAGCCACGCTCAATTAGCTTGTTCAGAATGTCATAAATATTCCTTCTTTCAATGCCTGTTCTTTCATGGATTTTATTCAAAGGAGCTTTTCCTAAGTCAAGAAGGGAAGAATAAACCTTAATCTCGCCATCTGAAAGCCCGATTTTTCTTAGGAATTCTAACGCCATTATCTTAGATGACCATAACTAGTATATAAATTTAATGGTATTGTTACAATACCACAAAAGTTTAAATATAAGTGTCATATTCCTACTTGATGGTGGTTAAAATTACTGAAGAACAGAAACCAGAGTCAGAAAATGATAGAGTTTGGGAGATATTATACGCATTTTTAAGAAAAAATGATTTTAGCATGCACATAATAGATACAATAAGTAGGAAGACATTAGGTGCTTTTGGAACGGAAAAATCGCTGTTTGAAGTTGTATTTGATGATAGTATTCCTCACGTTCAACCAAAATACGAAAACCACAAGGCTGGATATTATTACTCGCCAAAAGCACAGATTGGCATTTTCAATAGACAACCAGAGCTTGAAGTAAGAATGAGTGACAAATCAGTAGAGGTGCACCCAGCACGGCTAACTCGGCCCCCTTTGCTTGGAGTTTATTTTTATATGGTTTTAAAATATGAAAAAGAAAGTTCCAATTTAGGGTGATTAAAAATGATTAGAAAACTTGATGGTGGTTAAAAATGATAAAATATGCAATTTTAGTGGATTATTACCATATTAATAAAAGAATGAATGGAAGGGTAGTGAGATTATATACGGAAACAACTGCCTTTGAGCAAGATGCAGATTTTAAACCTAAAGCTGGATGGGAAAGTAGTTTTTATGGAGAGCCAAAAAGTGTGAAAAGATTTGTTTTGGATGATGCTGTCAAATTTGGGGTAGAACTGACACGTATCAATCATTCTGGCACAGGTAAAAGAAAGGCAAAGGTTAGTATAGTTCCTGTAGATGAAGGTTCTCATACGTATATAGAAGTAGGACAAGTTGTTAGATTTGGATATCCAATTAGAACTTTTGAAAAATATAAAGGTCAAGTCAGAAAAATTAGAAACTATAACTTAGAAGATATGTTAAAAGCTCTAAAAGTTACTATAGAAAAAGACAATTGGTGGTTACCAGAAAGTCTTTCACCTTGATATAAGAAAGAGAGACAAAAATAGTATTTCATCCTTCCAACACCAACTCCGCTTCCTTGACCCCTTCAGTGTCTTTTATCTTCTTCAGCAGCTTTTTAACCCTTTCAGTCCTTCCTTTGACAACAATCAGCTCCAAACATGTGTGGTGGTCCAAGTAAGTGTGCATTGAAGAAACAATCTGGCAGTGGTAGTCGTGCTGAAGGTTTGAGACGTTCTTGCTGTAATGCCCGACTCGCTGATCATAGACTACTTTTATCGTTCCAATAATCTGGCTTTCGTGCATATGGGTCAGCCTGTCCCTTATAATGTCGTTAATCGCCTCCGACCTGTTCGTGTATCCTTTTTCCTTCAGGAATTTGTCAAATAATTTCAGCAATTTAGGCTCAAAAGATATTCCAGTCCTTACAACTTTGTCCATGCAAACCATTTTATCGCTTTGCTTTAAATATTTTTCGTAACACGATTGTAAAAAGCGTAATATTTATATAAACTCTGAATATACTGCAATATAATGCTGGAATCAATCTCGTTTATGGCTCTTGCCTTGACGCTCGGGTTCAGGCACAGCTATGACTCCGACCACCTGATTGCAGCCTCAAACATATTAAGGAGATCTGATTCAATAAAATCATCTATAAAAATCGGCTTCAGCTGGGCAGCCGGGCACATGCTTACGGCAGCAACTATAACAATAATATTTTTCATTTTTAAGGAGTCTTTTTTGAGCAATGTCCTTCCGCATTTCGAAAAGATTGCCGGGTTAATGCTGATAATGCTTGGAATTTTAAGCTTGAAGAATTTTTTAAGCCTTCATTCTCATGCGCATAGGCACGGAAGCATAGTTCATTCACATCCGCACATTCATCTCAAGAGGCATTATGATAAGCGTGCCCACAAGCACATGTTTGGAATCGGAGTCGTGCACGGGCTCGCAAGCAACAACGAGCTTTTGATGCTGTTTGCTGCCTCGCTTGCAGTCACATCGCTTGCAGGCTTGATTGCAGCAATTGGACTGTTCAGCTTTGGCGTTGCCCTTGGAATGCTGCTTTTTGCGTTTGCCTTTTCATACCCGCTGATAAAACTGCACAGCGAAAAAATATACAAGCTTGTTTCTTTAGGCACAGGCTCTGCTGGAGTGGTTTATGGGGCATTGATGTTATTTTAGGTAAAATGGAAAAAGAATTAAGCCAAAAATATGAAAAACTTAGGAATGAGATAAAAAAACTAGGCAGCGCAATAGTCGCGTTTTCTGGCGGGGTTGACAGCGCGTTAGTTCTTAAAGTAGCTCATGATATTTTAGGCAATAATGTTGTTGCTGTTACTGCAGACAGCCCTTCATTGCCAAGAAGAGAACTGGAAGAAACAAAAAATATAGCGAAGCAGATTGGCGCAAAGCATTTAATAATAAATACAGAAGAAACTCAAAATGAAAACTACCTGAAAAACCCAAGCAACAGGTGCTATCACTGCAAATCAGAGCTTTATACAAAGCTTAAATTGATTTCTGAACAACTTGGAATTAAAAACATCCTAAATGGAACAAACTTTGACGACTTGGGTGACTTTCGCCCAGGGCTTAAGGCTGCCGATGAAAACAATGTGATAAGCCCGTTAAAAAAAGCCGAAATCACAAAAAATGAAGTCAGGCAACTGGCAAAAGAGCTTGGTTTAAGAATTTGGGACAAGCCGTCATCTCCGTGCCTATCTTCAAGAGTGCCTTATGGAAGCGAGATAACACTGAAAAAATTGTCAATGATTGAAGAAGCTGAAAATTTTCTCAAAGATTTCGGAATAAGGGAATTGAGGGTAAGGCATTTTGGCAGTTTGGCGAGAATAGAAGCCAAGGAGGCTGATAAATCAACAATAAATAGCAATCTTCAATTAATTGAAAAAATATTCAATCAAATAGGATTTGATGAAATAGCAATTGCAAGCTTCAAAAGCGGGAATTTAAACTCGGTAATCAATGTACGAGCAAAAAATTAGGAAATTAATGAAGGGGGTGGCAAAGGGAAAGCTCAGCATAGACGGAGCTGTAAAAAAAATGAAGTTTCTTCCATACGAAGACATAGGATTTGCAAAGATTGACCATCACAGGGCATTGAGGAAAGGCTTTCCAGAGGTTGTTTTCTGCCAGAACAAGACAACAGA
The DNA here is from genome assembly GCA_018303645.1 of Candidatus Woesearchaeota archaeon. Taxonomy (GTDB): domain Archaea; phylum Nanobdellota; class Nanobdellia; order Woesearchaeales; family GW2011-AR4. The sequence continues at coordinate 40,898 of JAGVXR010000058.1, read as the reverse complement.
GCAAGTTGTTGCAATAGTCAAAAAATTAGCAGCCATCAATTCAAATGTTCTGGCAACAAGGGCGACAGAAGAGATGTTCAATGAAGTCAAAAAGCACGTCAAAAACGCGCAATACAACAAAATTTCAAGGACAATAATAATAAGCAGCGATAAAAACAAAGCCAGAAAAGGTAAAATCCTTGTTTTGAGCGCAGGCACCTCAGACATCAGCGTTGCAGAAGAAGCGGCAGTTGTTGCAGAAGTCATGGGAAATAATGTCGAAAGAATTTATGATGTTGGAGTTGCAGGACTGCACCGACTGCTGAGCAGCAAAGAAAAACTAGAAGAAGCTAGTGTGCTTATTATTGTTGCAGGCATGGACGGCGTGCTGCCAAGCGTTGTCTCAGGATTGTTCGGCAAGCCGATTATTGCAGTGCCGACTTCTGTTGGCTATGGGGCGTCATTTAAAGGAATTGCACCTTTGCTTACAATGCTAAACTCATGCTCCCCGGGAGTTGTTGTCGTCAACATTGACAACGGATTTGGTGCTGGATATTTTGCAAGCATGATAAACAAGTGATTTCTATGAAAACCGCATACTTTGATTGTTTCAGCGGAATCAGCGGAGACATGATACTTGGAGCTTTGATAAACTTGGGCTTGGATATGGGCTATTTAAGAAAGGAATTGCAAAAGCTAAATCTAAAGAATTACGGGATTGAATCAAAAAAGATTGTTAAAAATGGAATATCAGCGACAAAATTTGATTTGATTGAAGAGCATAAGCACCATGATGAAAGAAATCTGAAAGAAATCAACAAAATAATTGACAATTCAAAATTAGATAATGGGATAAAAAATACAATTAAAGAAATATTCCTTAAAATAGGGACTGCAGAGGCAAAAATCCACAACAAGTCAATTGATAAAATTCATTTTCATGAAATAGGGGCAATTGATACAATAATTGATGTCGCTGGCGCTGTTATTGGGTTGAAAAAATTAGGAATAGCCAAGATTTATTGTTCAAAACTCAATGTTGGTACTGGATTTATAGAATTCTCTCATGGGAAATTTCCAGTCCCAGCGCCTGCAACTGCTGAGATATTGAAAGGCATGCCTATTTATCACAACAATATCGAAGCAGAGCTTGTGACTCCTACTGGAGCTGCTATTATAACAACTTTGGCTGAAAAATTCGGAGAAATGCCTGCAATGAAGGTTGAGAAAATCGGCTACGGTGCAGGAGCAAAGAATTTGAAACAGCCGAATGTTTTAAGAGTTTTTTACGGAGAATTGGACAAAATTGAAAATGAGGCAATAAACATAATCGAAGCAAACATCGACAACATGAACCCTGAGATTTATCCTTATGTTATTGAAAAGCTTATGGAGAATGGAGCTTTGGATGCCTACTTAATCAGCATAATCATGAAAAAAGGCAGGCCTGCCAAGCGTTTTATGTGAAATAAAAGACACTGATAAATTGTGCAATATAATCTTTGACGAGACAACAACTCTTGGAGTCAGGATTTTTAGCGCTGAAAAGAGAAGCCTTGACAGGGAAATCAAAATAATAAAGACAAAGTATGGCAATGTAAGAGTCAAGATTTCAAGACTAAACAATCAAATAAAAAATATAATGCCTGAATATGAGGATTGCGCGAGGATTGCTAAGAAATATAAAATTCCGTTGAAGAAGGTTTATGGAGATTTAAAAGGTAAAATAATTTAAATAAGTCCACATTACATCTTGCTATGGCGGATTTGCAAGCAATAGTAAACCGGGGTAAAATATCAAAAAATGATTTAAGCAAAGCCCTCGTGACAGAGTATATAAAAACATGTGGCGAACAAGGATTGGGTACTTTTCAGGAAAAAGTATTATCAATGGCATTCAGATATTTTACTAAAAATTATCAATTGCTGGTTAAAGAAATTCTTGATGTGATAGAGCATGCGGGCGACTGTAAATCTTCTGAAATAGAAAGTTATTTGAAGAGCGTAAAGTTTGGCGATAATAAAAACCCCGACACACTTGGAAGATCTATAAAAAAATTAGAGAGACTTCTGATAATTTATAAACTTTCTCCTTTCCCAAAGCAAGTATAAAAGGCGCCAGTTTCGGCCCTTTTTCCTTGTTCAGCAAAACCTTGTAAGCTGCCTCAAAAAACTCGGTGTTCTTTATGCCAAATTCCTTACAGATGCTGTAAAACTCGTTGAACAGTGATTTCTCGTCCCATTCTTGTTTTTTTAACTTTTCAGCCAGCAGATGCAATGCATCCTTCTGCTTTTGACTCAAATCAATATTGTCGGGAACTTTGTGCTGTAGCTTGAACCTAAACTGCTCCTCTGCAAACTCCTCAACCCATTTCTTCGCAAATGCAAGCCTTTCTTTTATGCAGTCAATGTCGGATTTTGAGGCTTTTTCAGGCAGATGCCCCGTGCCTTTCAATGACTCAAAAATCATTTTCTCGTCTTCAAAAATCTGCACAAGCATTGAGGCGTGAATCAGGCTCACCTGCGGAGGCATCTTTTTCGGAATTTTTCCAACGTGGCTCATCTCGTAGATTCTTTTCTGCCTTGTATTTTCCTTCTCTCCCATGTCTTCCTTGCCAAAGTATACCCTTTCTGCCTGGTCGTACCTCTCGTAAAGCAGGATTAGGTCATTAGTGTATGGGTCAAAGTCAATGGCTGCATTTGGCCTTGTTCTTATCAGCAAAAACCTCAGCATTTTTGCAGGAGCATAATTTACAGACTCAGCAAACCCAAGCCCATGCCCTTTTGATGTGGACATCTTCTTGCCGCCGACCATGAAAAATTCATAGCCCTGCCCAGTCTCATAACCATCCGAGGGATATGGTGGCGGATAATTGAATACATCAACTGCAATTCTGCACGCCACAGTCCTCGAGCCGTTCTGGGTGAAATGATCCTTGCCTGCCGTCTCAACTATAACCTGCTTTGTGAGCCATTTCGCCGCCCATTCAACTTTCCAAGGGAACTTGCCGTTGCCGTTGTAAGGGGAAATCCAGCCTTTGTAACCGCAGCCTTTTGCCCACTCGACAACATCATTCCTGCATTCAAAACAAATCATCTCTTTTTTTGAGTCCCATTCAATCGCCAATGTTGTTGATATCCTGTTGCATTTTGGGCATTTCACATTGAAAGGCAGCTTGTTTGCCATGGCAGCTTCTTCGCCGTACAAGTCAGCGTAAATTTTCTGGATTTTGCCTGCATTGTCAAGCGCTGTCTTTATAGTTTTATTGAAAGAGCCTTTTTCATATTCATGCCCTGTGCTTTCAAGCTCTGCCTCTATCCCAAAATCTGGAAATAATTCAGTGCACTGGCTGAAGAAATAGTCGCCATAGCTTTTGTAGCCTTTGACAGGGCTTGGAATATAGCGAAAAGGCACCCCCATATACTTTTCATTCTCTTCCTTGCTAAGTTCTTTTGCAGACTTGTCTAACGGGTCCATGTCGTCACTGCTCAGAATAAACCTTGCTTTGACTCCTTTGTTTATCAAAGCCTTTGCAATCGCATCGCTTATTACCCAACCTCTTCCTGAGCCTATATGGATTGTTCCAGAAGGTGTTTTCTCGTCCATTACAATAAACCCGTGCTTTTTGGTGATTTCTTTAAGCAAGGGATTTGTTTCCGTCCTTTTTATTGCTTCGTCTGCAATAGTGTCTGCCCAGAAGATGTCCTCAAAGCTTTTCTCCTGCTTGTTTTGCATAGAACAAAAAAACACAAAACATTATATAAAGATTGTGGAAAAAAGAAAATTGATGAATTAAAAAACAAGTAAAAAGTTTTAGGCAGGAAAATCATGCTCGGATCATTTAGGGAGGGTTTGGCATAAGTGTTAGGCTTATATTCCTATATTGTTCTAGGAATTCTCTTGCATCTAAACCATTCTTTACGTTTAATCTGATATTCACCCAGTCACTATTTTCGTCTGAACACTCAACAAAGGCTTTTACATCTGGTCTATTTTCTGCCTGTAGGTGATATGTTGCATAATCACCGCCTGGTTGAAACTTTCCATCAATATGTCTTGTATTTGGTGTAAATTGTGCAACTTTAACTGGAGTTCCTAGTCTCTCTTCCAACCTTTGTGCCACGCTCTCTGCTATGGGTTGGATAGCTACACCATTGCCTAAGTTGAGTAACATAACACCATATTCTTGTGAACCGTGCATCATATAAGATTCATATTCAATTGCTCTGTGATTTCCGTTCTGTCCCATTTTTACCTACCGCAAAGTATTTATACAACCTATATAAATATTATGTTATTATAATAACATTTTGAAACATTATTGTTATGCCAACCGTAAGCCACATTGTCAAGAAGATTGTAAGCGAGCAGCCTTTTGTAGAGGAGGGGCTTGCAAATGGAATAATAAGCATAGCAAGCCTCGCTGAGCATATGCTTCCGAGTATAGAGAAAGAGCTGGGCAAAAAAGCCAAGCAGGCTGCAGTTGTCATGGCTTTGAGGCGCTATTCTGAAGAGATTGCTGAGCACAGGAAAAAGTCAAAAGCATTTAGCCTGAAAGGGGAAATATTGCTGAAGACAAATATTTGTGATTTCACCATTTTAAAATCACCGAGCTTATTAGTAAAATTGAAAAGCATACATAATTTGGTGAATTTTGAGAGGGGCGACACTTTGAATGTGATAATGGGAAGCAATGAAGTAAGCATCATGATAAATGAGAGATATATAGACAAATTAACCAGATTCCTAGCAGGAGAAAAAACAGTAAACAAGGAGACCAGTCTGGTGGCTTTGGCAATAATATTTTCCGGCGAGGAGTTCTTTTACACTCCCGGAGTCATATTCAATGCTGTCAGCAGAATGGCATGGAACAATATAAATATTTATGAAATTGTATCGACAATGACAGAGCTGACTTTTATATTAAACAAGAAAGATTCGATGAAAGCCTATGATATTTTGCAGGAAATGGTTGGAAAATAGGCTAAAAAGATATTTTCCTTTCAGGCAACAAATCAAGCAAATCCCTTCTTATATTCCGCGCAGTCACTTCAAGCCCTGCGCCTGGCGCTTCTATGCAATAGCCATTTGGATAGGATTCTGAAATAATGATAATCTTGTTCATAGTGCCATAAATTCTTCCAAGCTGGCCCTGCTTTGGCACTTCCCTTAAAGCAACTTCAATTACTGGCTTTTTATTTGAAACGTCCATTGTGGCAGCATACCTCAATGCTAAGCCGTTTTTCATAGCCTGAGCAACCCTACCTTTAAATTCCGCATCAAGCTCCTTCAATTTATCAAGGAATATTTTTACATTGCCCTCTTCCAGATAGTTATTGGGCACCAACGGCTTTATTGCAACATCATTCATTCCAACATTATAGCCAGCGCTTCTTGCCAATACAACAATTTTTCTTGCAACGTCAATGCCGCTTAAGTCGTCTTTTGGATGAGGCTCAGTATAGCCCTTTGAATATGCCCCCATTACAATAGCTGAGAATTCTCTGCCTTTTTCAAGCTCTGAGGTTATATATCCAAACGTGCCTGAAAAACATCCTTGAATTGACTTAAGGCTGTCGTTCAAGTCCCTCAAGTCGCGAAGAAATGGAACTGCCTCTGCCCCTGCCATGACAGAGCACCTGTAGCCGTATCTTCTTGGATTTCTGGTGAGCAATTGGAAAGTTTCGTAATCTGATAAGGCAACGGGATTCTTGTTCGCTGTAACAATGCCATGCGCAGAACTGCCAATCACCTTTTTATGGAATTCCGTCATCGCCTCATTGACTGAAGTAACATCAACAAATGCAAGCGAGCTTTCATCGCTTTTTCTGTTAGCAAGCTCAAAAAGCTCATTGAGATCATAGTATGCTTTTGCGCCATCATGATGCTTGTTTGTAAAATCAAGAGCTTGCTGCTCAGAAAGCCCTTTTTGGGCGTATACTACATGTGTGCTCGAGGCAAGCCCCATGATTCTCGTAGGATTCACATGAAAATTATTGTCAATGTCCCCTTTTTTGATGATTTGATTTATTAAAGCAGCCCCAACCCTGCCCGTTGCCCCGATTATGAAAACATCCTGTATCATGGAAAAAGGTAGTTATTTAGTATACTTAAAGTTAATCAAATAAAATGGGCCCAAGGGGATTTCAACCCCTGACCCCCTGATTTCTTCCTACTTAAGAGTTTCACACCAATTAGACAGGTGCTCTAAGCAGGCTGAGCTATGGGCCCGATAAAAGCACTAGAAAAATATTGAATTTAAAAAGGTAACTGAAAAACTCCTTTACTCTTATAGAAAGTTTTAAAAACAAAAAACCAAAACTCCATGTGAGTGGTTAAGATTGATGAGACAACAATGCTAGCAACAATAGACTCTCACTTCATTAAGCTTTATAGGAGATTTAAAATTGAACCTGCTTTAAGTTTAGAGGGGAATATACCAGAAAATCTTAAAAAAGGTACAAGTTACACCGCTCTTGCCTACGGGTACAAAGGGGAGATCAAACCACCAATAGACTTTAAAAAAATTGGCATTCCAGTTGAAGACAGGCAAATATTCTGGAATTGGTATAGGTTTGGACAAGATTACAGGAGAATTGATGATAAAAAAGAATGATGCTTGTTTTACATCATATTGAGCTTTCCGCTAACTTTATCAATTTTTTCCTCCAAGTCCGGCCCAATGCCCAGGCAGGTTATCGTGCCGGGTTCTAAGACAGTATGCCCTGCATCTTTTATCAAAGCTGTTTTCAATCCAATGTCTTCAGCCATCTGTTTATACCTAAATAATTCTTTCTCATCCTTGACTTTTAAAACAACCTTTTTTGCGCCTTCTTTTTTCCATGCATCAACAATTTTTTTGTCGGATTTCAGCGTTGCATCTACGGATGCGTGTGCAACCTGTGCGCCCAGCTTTCCTTTCGGCAGTTTTAAATCCTCCCTGACTAGGATTACCTGCTTGTATTCCATCTGCCTGTCAATTTGGCTATTTCTTTTAATACTTTTCTTTTTAGTTAAAGCTTGTAGTCACTATACCTTACTAAACAATCTTTATATATTTTAGAGTATTATGGATTTATTATGGATAAGCTAAAGGAAAAAGGCGCTTATTTTGGAGGCTCTGACAAGGATTATCCTAAAGTAGAGTTGCCGAAGTGGATGCAGCAGCTAGACGAAGAAGAGGAATAGCCTATATTTTGAGTAATTCTCCATCCAAATGAATTGTAGGATTCTTAAAGACTTGGTCTAAATGGATGATTGCATATATATTGCCCCCAAACCAGTAATTTGAGCCGATCCCGATATGGGCTGTCCCTAGGGTTTTATCGTCAACAATCATTGCGCCTATTATCGAGGCATTTGGGTTCAAGCCGATGCCAAGCTCGCATATTCTTCTCACATTGCCGGGATTTTTTGCAACAGAAGCAGCCCATTTAAGCGTGGCCTCGAGCTGCTTGGCTTCATCGCCGCCTTTGATTTGCGTTATCTCTCCCCCTTTAATTGTAAGCTCTATGGGTTTTTTTATCAGTATCGTATGCTCGTGCGTCCTTGAGCTGCCGTCAATGACAACCTTGCCTTCTATTTTTTTCCCGTTTGGGGGTGCATAGACTTCGCCTGCAGGCAGATTGCCTCCTGTGCCGGGCATTGTATAATTGCCGTCTGCTGCAATCGCCTTTATCCCGCCTTTGTTGTAGTACAAGTCAGTTCCCGCTGGTGTTGTTATGCTGACTTCCTTTGCTCTTTCAAATTTCTGCCTTATTTCCTCATGCTGCGCCTGCAGCGGCTTGTAATTGACATTAATAGCATTCAGTATAAGTTCTATGTTGCTCGTAGCCAAGTCTCCAAGCGACATTGCAGAGATAAACCTGTGGCTTTTTTTTGCAACCCATCTCCTGAAGCTTTTTCCAAGCTGATGTATATTGCCGAGCTTGTCAGACATGTTCAGGATTATTATATTGCCTTGTCGGAGTTCCGCTAAATTTTTAACAACATCATCGTCTGAGGCGTCGCCTCTTGACTTTACATCCTGCAAAATCAGCTTTGCGTCTAGTTTGAGCTGCTCGGCTGCGAGATAATAGGCTCCGGACAATACCGCAGCCACATTCCTGTTTTCATATCCAATATCTCCCACTATAAGCAATTTCTCGTCCTTCACAGCAAGGCAGGGAGTAAATACTTTTTTCAGGGAAAGCGCCGCCTTGGATGAAATATCATAAAGATTGCGCTCCCTGAGCCATTTCAGGGATTCAAGAGTTTCCATTAATTTTCAGGTATGGAAGTTGGTTTTTAAAGGTTGCTATGCTTACTGCTGAGAATTTTGGCAATATTTTTATACAGCAAAAATAAATCAGTAATATGCAGATATTAATTAAAATTTTAATCTTCATTGCATTATTTTTAGTGCTATTCTCCCTGTTCACATTCTTTATGTCAATACATCCTCCAAAAATAATTACCAACATTGAGCCTTCTGATTTGGGGCTGGAATACGAAGGTATTACTTTCAAAAGCGCTGATGGAATTAAGCTGAGCGGATGGCTTATTCCAAACAATAAAACCAAGAAAACAGTCATTGTAATGCACGGCTATCCTGCTGACAAGGCAAATTTGCTTGGCATTGCGGAGTTTCTCACGAAGGACTTCAATGTGTTTTTGTTTGACTTCAGGAGCTTTGGAAAAAGCGAGGGAAGCTATACTACAGCAGGCTATTTGGAGAAAAATGACATAATTGGAGCAATAAACTATCTCGAGAAGGAAAAAAATTTGACAAAAATCGGGCTTTACGGGTTTTCTCTTGGCGGGGCGGTTGCATTGATGGTTAATCATGAAAATGTAAAGGCTATTGTAACCGACAGCGCATATGCAAAACTAAGCAATATTGTTAAGCATATGTACAGGATATTTTTTATTTTAAAATATCCATTGGCTTATTTGACAAAGTTATATGGAATTTTATTTTTAAGAATAAATATTGATGATGCAAGCCCTGTTGAAAGCATAAAAAATCTGGAAATTCCAATCCTGCTCATACATGCTGAAAAAGACTCGCAAATTCCAGTCAAAGAGGCTTATTTATTGCACAACGCAAACAAAAAGGCTGAATTGTGGATTGTTAAAAACGCAGAGCATGGAATGACGCATTCTGTTGATACTGGAAAATATGAGAAAAGGGTTATTGGGTTTTTTGAGCAGAGTATCAAATAGCCAATTTTTATATAATTTATAAAAAATTCAATCTGGCTTCGCCAAAATCTAGTGCTCGGCGGCACAGGCGAGCAATGTTTTTGCAATTGTTTTCCTTCAACAGCCTCTCCGCCTCACCTATACATTGTACAAATGAAATCAAAAGCGGATTACTTTAATCACGTTTACAGCGCAAAGTCGCTCTCGTTATTTTTGATTGATTTTTGTCGTTATTGGGATTTTTGATATTGTTTATTACCTAATTCATCGCTATTCATTTTTACCTCATTTTTCAATAACTTTTTATAATGATAAAAATACCATTTACTCATGATTAAATCAGTCATCTTCGACTTGGACAACACTTTGATAGACTTCATGACTATGAAGAAACTGAGTTGCGATGCTGCAATTTCCTCAATGATTGACGCTGGGTTGAATGTGAAGAAAGAAAAGGCAGTCAAGGAGCTTTTTTCCCTTTACGGCAAGTACGGCTTGGAAGAAAAGACAATTTTTCAAAAATTCTTAAAAAAAATAACAAAAAAAGTTGATTATGAAATCTTAGCCAGCGGCATTGTAGCTTATAGGAGAGTAAGAGCAGGCTTTCTTGAGCCATATCCTCATGTCAGCGATGTCTTGTTTGAGTTAAAGAGGAGAGGTATAAAGCTGGCTATTGTTTCTGACGCTCCAAGATTGAAAGCATGGATAAGGCTTGTTTCAATGAAAATCAACCATTTGTTTGATGTTGTTGTTACATTTAATGATACCAAGGAGTTCAAGCCAAGCATAAAGCCTTTTGAAGTGGCTTTAAAAAAGCTGAAATTCAAGCCAGGCGAGTGCCTTGTAGTTGGAGACAGGCCTGAAAGGGACATTAAAGGGGCAAAGAAGCTTGGAATGCTGACATGCTTTGCCAAGTACGGCAATCCAAAAGGCAAGGGCGCAAAGGCGGATTATGAGATAAACGACATCAAGGAGTTGCTGGAGATTGTGGAGTGATTCTAACCTCAAAGTAGCAATTTACTCGTAAAAAACCAAATCTTTATATATTACTTAATATACAGACTACTCATAGGTTTAAAAATCCTAGATTTATTTAAATTTTGAGGTGCATACACTATGGCAAGAGGAAGATGCATGAAGTGCAGGAAAGAAGTCGAGATTAAGGATGGCAAGGAAGTCACTATGAAGAACGGCATGAGAGCCATGAAGGGAGTGTGCGGCGCATGCGGCACAAAGGTCTTCAGGATTCTCGGAAAGGCTAAATAAGCCTTTTTTCTTTTATTTTATATATAATCTATAAGTTCTATATGCAAAATTTATAAATATACAAAGAGAATTATATGCCTTTGGGGGTGCGTAGCTGTAAAACTCACTTACAGTTAAAAGTATCTAACACCAACTTGCTAAAATTGATTAACGCCAAAGCAACACTTTAAGGGAGCGCAAGTTAACTTAAATGAGCAATGGCTAAACGTCAACTAGGCAATATTTAAGCCTCTGCTTGCGTAAGTGGTCTAAAAAAAGTGCTGGATTACTGTAACTGACAGCTTAGGCTGGCTGGGCAGCAGCGAAGCCCCTAACTTTTCTGAATCTTAAAGAGTTTATTTACTACTATTCCATTGTTACAATAAAAAGGTTTAAATATGCCGCTATTACTCTATAAATTATGGGGTTATCTCAAAGACTTATTCAAAGTCCAAAACTTGTTCAGGAGCGAAGAATATTATTAAATCATGCAATGTTTGAAATCCCTATTCTGGTTATAGACAGAACCATAGATGTTATTCTGAACAACCCAGAAATTGTAGAGGGCAGGCTTAAAACAGAAAAGGGCAGCGGCGGAGGCAATCCCCTATTCTATTGTGGTGTCATTAAAGAAATAAGCGGTGGCATTGCAACTGCAAATACCAGAATTACTCAAGGCAGAAAGACAGAGGGCGTTAAACTCCATTTTGGGGATGTTCTAGAAGCAAAAGTCGATGATAAAACCATGGCTTTGCCTGACATAACTTATCATGTAAGGGGTTATGGGGATTTTTCTATGCTGCCTGCAGAACATTTTAAGCCTTCAAAGATGGAATTAAGGCAATACCAGCTAACAAGTGATGTTAAGAGATTGGTTGTTTGGCTATTAGGTCAAAGAAACTGGATTGTAAAGACTTTGGAAGATTGTTACCTCCAAATTGGAAAAAGGCAAGCTGGATTTTTGTTGAAACTAGACCCTTCAGAATTGATTCCCCTGCCCCGCTCTAATATTGGCTATTTAGAGCAACTTCCATACCATCATTCAACATATTACCGTCTTTTGAAAAACAGAAGCGTCTGTATAGACTCCCAAAATGGTAAAGTAACTTTGCCTGTTTTTTATCTGCTTCCTAATTTGGATCAAGTGGCGCTCTACAACATTCTACCTAGTTTGAATAATGTGCTGAGAAGTGAGATTAAATCAGGAATTGCCCTAAGCGATGAGGAATTATCAAAAAAATTAGGAAAAATTTCTAGAAGGGCTGTTACAAAGTATAGAGATCTGGCAGGAATACCGCCTAGTGGAAAAAGGCAAAAAATGTATGACGAAGGAGTCAAAGAATCATTTAGAATACCTACCTCTATAGAGCAGTATTTGCCAAAAAATCAGGCTAATTAAAATCATTTCCTCATCTTCGGCAGGTATTTATATGCAAAAACCGCAATAACAGCTATAACAATCCAGAAAAAAAACTCGCTGATGATTTTTAAAGCAAGAAATACAATGTTAAGAACCAAAAATACAATAAGCACTATAACTAAAACCCTAAGAAGCTGCTTGTCTTTCATTTATTGTCTAAAATAGGCAGAAGCCTCTTTTTCATTCGCATGAATATGATGCCGTTTCTGGTTTCAATCTGCTTGTGGGTGTAGATATTGCCATCTACAGTAATGAAATCCTGCTTCTCATCATCAGAAAAAAATGACAATATGTCCACCCCCACGTATGAATCTTATGGTTAACTCGGTATAAAAAGCTTTTGATTTGTCGTATACAAAATACTATACTGGGGTATTTTTTACTGCAACAACTTTATTTTGTTTATAAGCAGAATTACCTTTTGCTTTTTGCCTTTCTTTCGCTGACAAACTTTTCCGGAGGCCTTCTGTAGCTGCGCCAGAACATGCTGATGCGCTGCTCGTCCTGCCGCTTTTCCATAGCCTGCTGTTCGCTCAAGTCCGGCATTGCAACTGTCAGTGAAGAGGGCTTTTCCTTCCTGAACTTGCTGTACCTTTCTTTCTTAGCGCTTATCTTTTTCGGCTTGTCTTTCTTTCCCATGGTAAAAAAGGAATAAAAACTTATATTTAAATTATGCGGAGGACAGGATTCGAACCTGCGTAGGCACTAAGCCAATAGGTCCTAAGCCTATCCCGTTTGACCGCTCCGGCACCTCCGCATAAAAGAGAAAATAAAGATAATTGTTTAAAAAGGTTGCTAAAAATAACTATGAAGTATATATATCTTAAAATTTCAATCCGTTGCCTTCGGCAACATCATATTGGCGCCTCGGCATTATGTTGTCGAAGTAATTTTTCCTCATACTCCTCCTCGGTGCAAATACATGAAAACTGCCAGCGATGCAGTCCTGAGCTGGGTTCCCATTGCTCCTTTGCCGTTATTGGGAAGCGACGTCTTTGAATTAATTTTTTATTCGTGATTGAATTTGTTGCATTGCCAAAAGAAATAATAAATTAGCTATCTTTTACCTTATCTTCTTCTGCCAGTTGTACTTTCTTAGCCTTGCGCTTTTTCCGAAGCCGCATGAGCTGCACTTCGCCTTGCGGAGGTTCATTTTCCTTTGTCCGCAGCGCCGGCAGTAAATCATGTTCTTCTTGCCGGACTTCTCGCCCATAGACGGGGTTCCCTTCATTTGTTCCACCTCGTGCTACTTTGCAAAGCAAATGTAGCACTTGCGTACTTTTGGTCAAGTTTTTTGTAAAAAGTTGATGGCGTGCCTTTCATTTTTAGTCACTCGATAAATCCAGAAATCTATTCTGTTGATATTACGGTTATTGTGTCGCCCCTGATGAAAATTGTATTAAGCTTCCTCGTAACCTCGCCATTAACCCTTTCCTCAACATCCTCAATAACAACATTGATGTGGATGTCAAATGACTTGAGCTTGCCAATATACTGCTTGTTGTTCTTCAGCTCAACAATTATCCTTTTGTCTCTTGCCTTGTTCAATGCGTCCAACGGCCTTGCAGGTTCCATAAAGTAAAAACACCTCAAAATTTGTTAAGTTCGGAGAAATCGGGCGTGTTTATAAAGGTTTCTTATCATTGATTATTTTCCAAGATTTATTTGGTTTTCTTTTTTGTACTTAACTTAATTATAGATAATTGTCCAATTTTGTTCATAGATTTATCAACTTCTGTTTGTATACTTTTGTTAGCCCCAGAAATTTGAACTATACCACGATTTATGGTGTTAGTTCTCTCTTCTATTTCTTTGAGGATGTTTTTTAATGATGTAATTGTATCTCTGTATACACCTATTTCGCCAGTTTCTAAAGATTTTAGGTAGTACTCGCTTAGTATGCATGCAAATAAAAATACTTTAGTATATCCAGCTACAAATATTCCTGTTCTAGTAGCATCTTTATTTATATCGGGAAACATGTCAGAGATAGCATCTGGTATAGCAACTATGCACTTATCAATTGTATTATGATTATTTAAGTATTTTTGAACCTCACTCTTTTTATCTTCAATCTGTTTCAATAGTTGCTTTTTTAATTTTGTTTGGGTTGCTGCATCCTCAGCTTTATCATAATCTGAGTAAAGTTTTTCTACTTCAGGTAATTTAGAGTCTATTGGAAGATGTTTTCCATTTTTTAAATCCCAAGCAAATTCGACTTTTCCAGAATCCGTATCTAAATCAGTTACTATTAACCCAGATTTTATAGGTTCTGATAACATTTCCTGGAGTATAGACTCTCCGACTTTTCCTCTTCTTTTAGTACCATGTATTGTTCTGGTAAAAGAAGAGATGTTATCTTCAACATATTTAACCATCTTTTCCTGTCTTTCTGAATCATCTTTTGATTTTTTATCCATTTCTTTTTCTATTTTTTCTAATTGATTTAGTAAGAGTTGATTTGCCATGGTATCAACTTGCTGAGGCTCTTGTTTTTTCTTGAGCTTTAATAGGATTATTATAAGTAGGATTAGAATGATTACCATCAAGAATTCAATAAATGCCATAAAACACCACTGAACAAAATAAGTATTTAAATACTTCGTTAAAATCGATAATAGTCGATTACTACTAACTTAATATACACTCATAGAAACCTATTTAAACCAATGAAAACTACTAACCCTATGGCAATATCACAGGCAAGGGCAAAAAGAAAGCCTACAGGCGGAAGGTATATCTCCTATAGGAAAAAAAAGCAGTACGAGCTTGGAAGGGAGCCTTCCTTTACAAAGCTCGGCAAGATAAAAGTGAATGTCATAAGAGGAATGGGCGGCAACAGAAAGCTCAGGATGCTGAGAGCCGACACGGTAAATTTATTTGACCCAAAATCAAAAAGTTTCAAGCAGGCAAAGATTAAGACAATCACAGACAATCCCGCTAACAGGCACTTCATAAGAAGGAATATAATGACAAAAGGCTCTGTAATTGACACAGAGCTTGGCAAGGCAAGGATTACATCAAGGCCAGGGCAGGACGGGATTATAAACGCGGTGCTGATTTCTTAATAAATTTTTATTACTCGCTAGTTACAAAAACCGAAAGGTTTATAAAGGGTTAAAACTTGTTTATTTTAATGAACGAACTGACTTTAGAAGAAAGGCTAAACAGGCTCAGCGAAGGTGCCAGACAAGAGTTTATTAGCGAACTTATCAGAAATAAAATACTCCCTAGTGATGTAATCAAAGGGAGGGTTGTCCTAATAGATGATGCCGCACAAAAATTGCTCTATAGACGGGATAACCGAAAATACATGAAAGATGATTTAGCTCCATATATTGCAGACAGGCTTCAAAGAGATGGTGTTCCCCTTGATAGTGGACAAGATAGTCTTCAGGAAGCACTTTATCATTCATTAACAAAAGAGCCTATGAAAAGAGCTTTTTGGGGGCAAATAAACGCTTATCCTCCAAGAGATATAATGCAAGAGCTGCCGCCTTGGATTGCTTTTTATTTTTATGCAGGTATTTGGACTAAAAAAACCACACTATTCGATCATAAAAAATTTTTTCCAAATAATTTAAAAAATGCCCCAATATACATGATTGTACGCGATTGTGTTCTTGAAGGGATAGATACTATAAAAAAAGTGCATAATAAAAAGTATCAAGAGGGAGATTACAAAAATCCAATGCAGCATGCGCCGCACGAGTCAGAAATAAAGGAAAGACTGGCAAAGCCGATATCAAGAAATTCTGCACAATACCAGCTAAATTTTGGTTAGAACATCAAACAATCTCCTTAGGCTCTACTTTCAATCTTTTTGCTTCAATGCTCTTTTCCTCTTTAAGGGTTTGTATTCTTTTGTAAATGCTTTGTATAGAAACCGTCAGGATTTTAGAATCACTAATTTCTTCATACATTAGTTTGTAGTAAGGAAACATCCTCTCTTTCTCGGCTTTGCTTATTTCTACATTATCCAAAATGTTTAATTCACCTTTAGAGTCTAGCGCTGTAGGCACTGTAACTAGAGTTTTTGTTACGTAAGCCCAGTCAGGCCCCTCAGCTTTTGATTCTGTTGTTTTATAGCCAGATCTTGATGTTACGGCTGTTGTCCTTTCACGCTTTCTTTGCCCTTTTCCCAGCAGTTTCTTATACGCCTTTACATAAGAGTCAAGAATGGGCTCAATCCTGTCCATCCTTACATAATCAGCGAAGTTTTCTTCTGTCAATGCTCTGTATTTTTTTATTTCTCTCAGTGTCAGTTCGTCCAATGGCTTCTCTTCAGCCAGTTTTCCACTTGCTTCATACTCTATTGTATGCTTAACGCCTGTATTTAGAATACCCCAAACAAAGATATTAAATGCTTCCAATAGCTTTCCTGTGCCAATATAGATTTGATTTTCATGAGGGAACACAAATTGCAATTCCATCCCTTGCAACGTAAATAGGTATATCCCATTAAGGTAAGTTTCCATTCCCTCAACGGCTGTCTTATACGAAGGCCTTATTGTGCTTCTTCTGGAATCAATTGAAAATACCATATCCCCGATTTGTATTGTGGTAGTTTCAGGCTTTGTTGGCAGATTTAGGCTGTCAAATCCAGTCTGCCTTTTTAGACTTTCCTCCAATTGGGACTTAGCCTCTTTTACCAGTTCTTTGCCTTGGAGAGCCCTCTCATAATTTCTCCGTCCTGATTTTTTGTCCCCATTGAATTCACCAACATTAACCAGTCTGTTGTCTAGTGTAACCATTTTATCTTCAGTAATACAATTAAATTTAAATAACTTTCCCACTATACCAATTATATGGAAAGATTAAAAACAATATATTCTCTTTTACACTCCCATTTCCACCCCCAGCACTGGTGGCCCGTCACAGCAGAAGGCAAACTCCATCCTGAATACTCTGGCGGCCCTAAAAACGAGAAGCAGCAGCTAGAAGTTTGCTTCGGCGCAATTCTTACCCAAAACACGTCATGGAAGAATGTAGAAAAGGCAATTGTGGAATTGAATAAACACAATTTAATCAATATTAAAAAAATAATAAAAAATGAAAAATTAGCTCAAATAATCAAATCATCAGGCTACCATAACCAAAAGGCAAAAAAATTAAAAAATTTCTGCAATTTTTTATTGAAGAATTATGATGGAAGTCTGAAAAATTTATTTAATAACAATATTGAAAAACTGAGAAATGAATTATTATCCATTAATGGCATCGGCCCTGAGACAGCAGATTCAATAATATTGTACGCAGCCAAAAAGCCGATATTTGTCATTGACGCCTACACAAAAAGGGTTATGAACAGGATTGGCTTTAAGGAACAAACGTATGAGGAACTGCAAAGATTATTCATGCAAAGCCTCCCAAACAGCGAAAGGTTATTTAATGAGTGCCATGCATTGCTGGTGGAATTGGGAAAGAACATATGCAAAAAAGAGCCTTTATGCAAGAAATGCCCTGTAAACACGGATTGCAGATATTACAGGAATTCAGGTGAATGAAATGGCGTTGCCGGTGTTGTCAATGGTTGTCGGAGCAGTGATAGTCTACTTAATCCTAATGGTAATCCTGCATAAATTGGTTGAAAAATTCTTTGTAATGCTTTTTTTTATTATATCAACCTTGTTTGTGGTGGCAGTCCTTTATTTTGTGCTGAAAGGCGCTTAATCCAAAATCTTTATATATCTATTCCAATAAGTCTGCCTAAAGAGGTGAATAGATGGCTTTCTTGAGCAAGCTGGCATTCTGGAAGAAAAGAGATGATATTGAAGACTTGGGCAAGGATTTGGGGCTTGACAAGGAGCTTGGGCTGGATATGGGAACAGGCCCTTCCCCGGATTTGGGCATGGGCATGGAGCAGCAACAACAGCCGTGGCAGAAATACCCTTCGTACCAGCAACCGCAGCAAAATTTTCAGGCTCAGGCATTTCAGGCGCCTGCCCAGCAGCCATCAATGTCGAATGACAGCTACATCGCATCCAAAAACCTCGAGGTTATTTCAAGCAAATTAGATGCCTTAAGGGCATCCATTGAGAGCATCAACCAGAGGCTTGCAAACATTGAGGCGATTGCAAGGGGCGAGCAGGAAGACAGCAGAAGAAAGAGATATTATTGAAAGATTTTTGAAAAGATTTTTATATATTGATTCTTAATGTGTTCTGATGGATAAAAAATATGCCGTAATAATTCCTATTGGTCTCTTGATTGTCATTCTGGACCAATTAACCAAATACATCATAAAACATAATTTTAGATTAAATGAATCAATCCCTATAATAAAAAACATCCTGCATTTGACTTACATAACCAACACAGGCTCTGCTTTCGGATTGTTCAAGGGATTAAACTGGTTTTTTATTTTATTCTCAATAATTGTGGTTATCGCCATTTTTTATTATTTGAAAAAAGCCGTAAAAAACAATGAAAAATTAACGCAATTTGCTGTTGGGCTGCTGCTTGGGGGTACAATCGGCAACTTAATTGACAGGATTGCTTACGGCTATGTGATTGACTTTATAGACTTCAGGATATGGCCCGTCTTCAATGTTGCGGACAGCGCTGTCACTATAAGCGTTGTTTTATTGATAACACTATTATGGAAGAAATGACTATGCAACGCACTTGTCAGCCTCTAATCCCTGAGCCTCTGCCTCTTCCCTTGAGTTGAACCATATTTGGTTTTCAATGCCTATCTTTTTTGCCCAGTCGCATTTTGCGGCATGAAACTTGTTTGCATTCCTGCTTGCAATGAATTTCCCGGGGCTGAATGTCTTTTCTACATACGCCTTGGGCTCGTCAGGCTCCATCTTGTCAATGTAAGGGTAGTAATCCCTTGCTTTTTCATTCTCCTGCATTTGGATTTCAGGTTGTCCGCCAATTCTCAGATTTAAAAAGGCAATCACTAATCCGGCTGCTGAGAAAATTATAATTGTGGTATGGGGTGTATCAAAAGTTTTTGTGAGCATGTAGATAAACAATGTGTTTAGCATCAGAAATGCCAGGATTGCTGCAAGCAGCGTCCATCCCCATTGCCTGCCACGGTATACTGAAAACATTGCAAAAACAAAAAAGAAGATTGTTGCCAGCAATACCGCAAGCTCAAAAACAAAGGCAAGCCTGTGCAGGTCAAAAACAACAAAGACAAAGCTTATTGCTGCAAAAAGCAGTATGAAATTCATTGCAAAGAAGCCTGTGCTGAACCTCCCCATAATAAAAGGTCATTAAGTGATTTATTTAAAGATTTCTACGATAATTGCTAGAACTCCTCGAACTCTTCCATCTGCTTCAAGTGCCCCTTTCTCTTCAGAAAAGATGTTTGAGTTGGCGTGTATTTGTATAGGATGTCGCCTTTTTCGTCGCCGCTGTACTCCCAAGGCTCTACAATCGTAACATCGCCTTCCCGCACCCAAAGCTTTCTTGTAAGCCTGCCGGGTATTCTGCATATCCTTGTTTTGCCGTCAAGGCACCTCACCCTCATTCTGGAGCCGCCAAGCCTCTGCTCGATAATTCCAAAAGTTTCCTTGCCCCTTGGCAAATGGATTCTGGAGAGTTCCTGCTGAATCTGCTCCTGCTTTTGCTGCTCTTCCTTCTTCTTGCTCATTAAGAAATCCGTATTCTGGTTTGTTTATATATCTTTCTAATAAATAGAAAATGACATTAAGGATAATTGGACAATAGATGTCTTTTTCTAATTAGTGAAAGACATTAATTATTGTCCTAAATCTTGTGTCTTTCACTAAAATCCCAAATTTTATAAATAGCAATGATTTCTCAAAAACAATGAAGCGCTTGAACTTGCCAAAGGAAAAAACATTTATCGGCCCTGCGCTTATATGGAAAAGGATTGCCGCTTTTTTCATAGACATGGCTGTGATAAACCTAGTCATACTTTTCCCGTTCAGGAGCCTGTTCCGGGACATTATGCCGAAAGATTACAATTTTTCTGAGGCATATAAGATTCTCAGCAGCAGCGCTGACTATACCGGTTTTTTGACATCTGTCTCCCTTGTAATGTCAATTCTTGTCCTGCTGTATTTTTGGATGCTGGAAAGAAAGATGGGGCAGACGATAGGAAAGATGCTGATGAGGATTTATGTCGTCAGCAGCAATAAAGATTTAAAGGCATGGCAGTTGTTAGCAAGGAATCTTGTATTTTTGCCGGTATTCCCGTTTATTTTGCTTTGGATTGTTGACCCTTTGTTCATGTTTTTTGCAAAGACAAACCAGAGATTAAGCGAGATATTAAGCAGGACAAGGGTTGTTGAAGTATACAGCTTAAGCAATGATTAAAAGGTTGGTGGTGCAAATGTCAGATGAACAAAAAGCTTTTTTATTGAGGGTTGATGTAACTTCCAACAACATACAAACCACAATGAAAACCCAGAATGTGACTCCGCAGGAGGCAATCGGGTTTTTGGAGATGGCAAAAGCCCAGATACTAGACAACCTGAAGCAGGGAAGAAAAGACATATTCCAGGCTTTCAAGAAAGAAGGTGAGGGGCAATGAAGCCTGCGCAAGGACCAAGCTTCAGGTGGGGCTATGCAATATTTGTCTTATTGCTGTTGAGCATACTTGGATTTATGGCGGTAGGTGTGATTTCGCTGTTTGCAGGCATTGACGTGGAAAGCTTAAGCGGCAATGTTGCGTTGATACCAATAGAAGGTGTAATCACAGGCTCGGAAGACTCTGAATTTATTTTTGAAAGCGTAACAGCATCTCCAGACACCATAGAGCTTATAGAAAAAGCCGATAAAAATCCAAGTATAAAGGCGATAATACTCGAGATAAACAGCCCAGGGGGTTCAGCTGTCGCATCTGAAGAGATAGCAAATGCCGTCAAAAAAACAAACAAGACAACTGTTGCATGGATAAGGGAAATAGGGACTTCAGGCGCTTACTGGATTGCATCAGCATCGGATCATATAGTTGCAAACCGCGTTTCAGTAACCGGCTCAATTGGGGTGATTGCATCTTACCTTGAATTTCCAGGGCTGCTGGAAAGGTATAACATAACGTACCAAAGGCTTGTCGCAGGCAAATACAAGGACATCGGAAGCCCTTACAAGGAGATGACTCAGGAGGAAAGGGAATTATTCCAGCAGTCATTGGACGAGATAAGGGATTATTTTGTGGGCGAAGTGGCTAAAAACAGGAACATGGGCAAAAAAGAAGTTGACAAAATGGCAAATGGCTTGTTCTATTTGGGATCACAGGCAAAGGAGCTTGGCTTGGTAGACGAGATTGGCGGAAAAGATGAGGTCATAGGGTATATTGAAAAAAAGGAAGGAATAAAAGCTGAAATTGTTGAGTACAAGAAAGAAAAGAGTTTATTTGAAGTCCTGAGCAGGATAATAAGCAGGCAGTCATTTTTTGTCGGAAAAGGCATTGGAAATTCCTTATTTGAGAAAAGAGATGCTTCAACCTTGAGCATAACAACCTAAGATGTACGTAAAAATATTAAAAAGGATTGCTGGCTTTGCTTTGGTGGGGTTGGGGATAATTGGAATATTTGTTCCGATACTTCAGGGCATACTTTTGATACTTGCAGGGCTGTTCCTGCTCGAGATAAAGGTTGAAGACATAAAAAAATGGATTAAAAAGCTGAAGTTTTAATTTGATATTACTTTAAGCAAACACCAAGCTCGTCAGCTATTTTCCCGCTTAATCTGCATGTATATCCTTCAGGGCATTTAAACCCGGCAATTCCTCCGCATTCGCATTGCGGCGAGCAAACCTGAATGCAGAACTCAGCGCCAGTCCCTGCGCAAGGTGAGCCGCAATCATTCCAGTTGCCGCCGGCATTTGCGCATTTAATCTTCGTCATGCCACCAAACCCGCCGCAGTCAGCTGCGCAGTTTTCATTCTCGTTTTCCTGGCATGTGTTGTCGCCGCAAAAAGGCTCTTTTGCTTGTTGGGTATTGCAGCCTATTATGAATATAACAAGGAATGAAAGCAAAGTCATTATTTTTTTCATTGCAGCAATTAATAATATAAACGTATATTTAAAGATATTGTCCACTATTGGCACATTAAGAAAAGCCTTAAATATGGAATTTTAATACCATGGCAAATGAAGAGGGGGTTAATGATTTTTTTAGTTTTTGTCATAGCTATGGCTTATTCTATCTCTGCGCAGTCTCAGGCTAATTCTGAAATGCAGGAGCTGTTTGGGGACAATGATGAGGCTGGCGTAATAGTTGTTTTAAAGGACGATTATGATGTTTTGCAAAAATACGGAATTTCCAATGATAAAGATGATTTTGATGCCAAAAAGAGCATGATAAAGGAACAACAAGGCGCAGTCTTCGCCGATTTGACTCTAAAGAAAAAAGACAAGGGATTGTCAGCGCAAAACAATGAAGATTATGAGTTTGATTTGACAAATACTTACACAACTGTTAACGGTTTTGCAGGCAAGCTGAAGAAATCAGGCTATCAAAAGCTCAAAAACAATCCGAGGGTTTTGAAGATATACAAGCCGAAAAACATAACACTTTTCCTAAGCGATTCTGCAGGTATAATCAATGCCACAAGAACATGGAGCTTGGTTTATAACGGAACAAACGTAACTGGAAAACATGAGTCAGTTTGCGTCATAGACACTGGAGTTGACTACACGCATCCTGCTTGGGGGGAATGCTCGAATAATTCTTTTTTGAACGGGACATGCTCAAAAGTGATAGGCGGCTACGATTTTGTGAACAGTGATAGCAATCCGATTGATGACAATGGGCACGGCACTCATGTTGCTGGAATTGTGGCTTCCACCAATGAAACTTACAGGGGAATTGCGCCTGATGCGAACATTATCGCTATAAAAGTTTTGGATTCGAGTGGAGGGGGCTCTGGTCCAGATTTGATTGATGGCATTGACTGGTGTGTAAATAATGCATCAAAATTTAATATTTCAGTTATTACAATGAGCCTTGGCACAACAGAATTGTTTGCCTCTCATTGTGATAATGATGATACACTACTAACAAGTTCGATAGCAAATGCAATTATAAAAAATATAAGTGTAATTGCAGCTACTGGAAATAGAAAAAGTCCTACCGATAGTACTCCTAGCACAACCGGCATTGCAAGCCCTGCATGCATAACAAATACAACTGCTGTTGGAGGCACAACCAAGTCCGATGCAATTGATTTTAACAGAAATAACATAACAGATTTGTTGGCGCCTGGCGTTAACATTACATCAACTAAAAAGGGTGGCGGATTTGAGTCATTGAGTGGCACTTCAATGGCAACCCCCCATGTTGCAGGCGCTTTTGCATTGCTGAGGCAGTACAGGAGGCCGATACAGGCAAGCAGATTGATGACACAAGTGGAAGCGGATTTTTTTTCTCGAGGATAAACATTTTCAAAGCATTATTGTCGCTTGACACAACTGCCCCTGAATTAAGCTTGGTTGCACCGACTCCAGCAAATAATACAGCATTGTCAAGCACATCATTCATAATAAATTTGACTTCAAGTGAAGTGTTGTCAGCAGTAATTTTGGAATTCAACTCTTCAAATGAGACAATAAATGCAACTCCAATTCTATTAAATTGGATGATTAACAAAAGTGTAAGCTCATTTGGAGTTTTCAAATACAGGATTTATGGCAGCGACTCGGCAGGCAATACGCAGATAACGCCGACATTTACAGTTACAATCAATAACACAGCCCCGAATATAACCTCATTTTTTCCGATTGAACTGGATAAAAGCATTAACGAGCCCGACAACTTTACTTTTAACATAACAGTTAACGACAGGGGATGCAATTACAACTTCTTGGTACCAGAATGGAACATTAAAGTCAACATTAAGCAATTTTACATTTTCAGGCAACTTTTCAGCTGTGGGTTTTTATAACATAACTGTTATTGTGTCTGATGGAAGCTTACAATCGTCTTTATCTTGGAACCTAACTGTTGATAACACAAATGTAGCCCCTCTTGTTACGTCAGCAAACCTGACAAACACAGACTTCCTCAACAGAACAAACGGCACTTTGCAAGCATTCTGGAGCTTTTCTGATTTTGACAATGACAGCATTACTGCAAATGAAACGTTATGGTACATCAATAACACGCCAATAACAAACTACACAAACCAAACCTTCATCCATGCAATAAACACAACTAAGCTTGAGAATTGGACTTTTTCCGTGAGGGTTTTTGACGGATTCAACTGGAGCGATTTTATGAACAGCTCAAAAATTACCATATTAAACGGAAAACCAACAATAAACATAAGCACAACATCCATAGAATTAAGTGAAACGCAGAAAGTAAACATAAGCCTTAATGCAAATGACTTGGACAATGATATTTTGGATTACTCAATTAATGATTCAAGATTTTCTCGTGAGGGTAACTCATTTGTCTGGAATACAAATTTAAGCGATGCTGGATTTTACAAAGTTAATGTAACTGCTAACGATAGTTTTGATGTTGATTCTTTGGTAATCAATATAACTATAAATGGTGCCCGTGACTTGGACAATGACGGCAATCCGGACTTCAGCGATACTGACGATGATAATGATGGTATCTCTGACGAAAATGATTTCTTGGTTGGGAATTTATCATCGATAAACACTACTTTATCCTTAAGCATAGCTATAAATGGAACATCAAATTTGTCAAAGCTGTTCAATGGAACTTTTACAATCAATATAACTAACGGCACAGACACAATCATGGAGTTTAACTTCACATTTAATTCATCAAATATCCTTGATTTTGGCAATTTGACAATCAACAAAACAACCAATGGCAGCAGCGCAGTTTCTATAAGAGGCAACATTAATTTATTAGGTTTTAAAAAAACAATTTTCCTTGAAAAAATAAACACAACTGCTAAATCCGTTTGCATAAAAGATGCTGATGCAGGCTTTGAGTCGATAAGCTCAGCCTGCGATTCAGCAAATGAAACTTTAGTTGTATGTGACAACACCACAAGCGGACAATACGCTTGCTTTGACACAGGCTCAAGATACAAAATAACAGGCTTAAGCCACTCTGCTGTCAAGGAGCAGTGCAGGGATGCTGATGGAGATGGATATGGGGAAGGATGCGCTCTAGGGACTGACAATTGCGACAATAATCCGAGCCAGCACACCAACGATGGATGTAATCCTCCAAGTTCCTCAAGTTCTTCCGGCGGTGGCAGCAGCGGCGGGGGAGGAGGCGGAGGCTCTGGAGGCGGTTTGACTTTTGTCTGCAACATGGATTGGAAGTGCGGTGAATGGAACAATTGCGTTAATGAGTTACAGGCAAGGCAATGCGATTTTGTAAAAGTGCCCCAGCATGTGCAGGAAACAGAATGCCCAAGCTCGTCAAGCCCGCCTGCAATAACTCAGAAATGTGAAATGCCAAAACAATTGGCATTGGCAGCAGAAACATGCAGCGACAATATAAAAAACCAGAATGAGCAAGAAGTTGACTGCGGCGGTGTCTGCAACCCATGCAAAGAAAAAAATCTAACTATTGCTGCAAGTGCTGGCAAGGAAAAAGAAACAAATCAATTGACGGGATTTTCTATTAAAGATTTTGCTGGAGAAGGAAGCATTTTTATTGCTGCAGGACTTATTGCAGTAATCACTACAGTATTTGTAGCATTTAAGTTCTACAGGCTCAAGCAACAATAAAGTTTAAATAATAGTAATCCAATATTCACAGAAAAGAGGTTTTTATGCCCAGAAGCAAGATGAATGTTTTTGAGTTGATTCTCCTAATTGTAGGCATAGGCGCTGCTGTTCTAGGTTTTCAGCTTATCAACCAGGTGTACAATGCCGAGAGCGGTCAGATAAGCTGGCTGATGGTTATAGCCATTTTCAACTGGCTTACCTTATTGATATTGTTCATCCTTTTAAGCCTGATGGTTGACGTCTCAAAGAAGGAGCTGAATGAAATCAAGACAATGATTTACCTGCTTTCGGAAAAAAAGAAGAGATGACTATAATGTCGGACACAAATAATTAATTAAAAATTGTTGTGTCCTCCCGATATAATAGCGGATAATTTATAATTTAGTTACGTCCGCTATTATAGTTGGCGGCAACAGTTAGCAGTTCCATTTTTTCTAAGTCGCTTAAGTCTACCAAAGGCTTTGGGAATTTTGAATAGTCATCGAGTATGCGGTTGCATGCAGTATTAACCCAGCACTGCACAAAAGGAAAGTTTTCAATCTGGCTGAAATCCAAGGTGTCAAATGCAAAAATATAGCAGTTCTTGCCCTTTAACTGCCTTTTCAGCTCAACAGCTTTCCTGAAGTTGTTCTGCCCCGGCTTTAAGGAAACCAAAATGCCGATTTCAGTTGCTTCCATAAATTTCATATAAGCGGCTTTTCTTTTCCTGTTGTATTTGTCCACCTCGCTTCTGTCTATTTTTGATATTATTGCGTTTATAGGATCGTAGCAGAATACTTCCTTTTCAACATTCAATGCAATGCCCAATGGGTGGAAAACGCCCGTGCCTATGTAAAGGAAGGCATCTACATTGTCTTTTATCTTTTCAGCAGCGCCTGTGTCGCAGCCAAGCAGCTGCCCTTCATACTTTTGCCTTATTTTGCCTGCAAAGACTTTTTTGCCGTTCTGCTCGAGAAATTGCGTTATTTCGCCAACATAGTCAAGAAACTGGGCAGTTGTGGCCAGCCCGATATTTTTTGGCAGCGTGCCTGCATCTAAATTTGATAAGTCTATCCTGCCTTTATAGTGCCCTTCAACCATCATTATTTTCATATTAATTTGGTTATCCGCTTCATATATAAATTTTACCACATTCAAGTATAAACACTTATTTTTAAACATATCAAAAAATGAGTAAGCAATGGCTGAATTAAAGAGGGTTTTGGGCTTTTGGACAATCCTGTCTTTGGCAATTGCCTCCATTATGGGCACGGGCTTGTTCTTTGGGGTTTCGATAGCAGCCAACTATTCCGGAAACGCCTCAATAATTGCATGGGCTGCTCTGACGCTTATTGCAGTTTACATAAGCACGTTTTTTGCAGAGCTTTCATCCGCTTACCCAAAGGCAGGCGGCATCTATGAGTTCAGCAAGCACGCCTACAGCAGGTTTTTCTCGTTCATGATAGGCTGGCTCGCGTGGATTGTTGGCAATCTCACAACAGCATTGGTGATAGCGGCAGCCATTGACTATCTCATGCCTTCTTCAGCTTTCTGGCTGAAAATAATCATAAGCGTTTTTTTCATAATCCTTCTGAACATTATTGCATATATAGGCATCGAGGCAAGCGGGATTGTTGTTGTTATTATAGCTGCATTGTCAATTGGGGTTGTGGCATCCATAGTGGTTCCGGGAGCTTTTCACATAGACTTCTCAAATTATTCCCCCTTCTTCACTTTAGGGACAGCCTCGATTTTCATCAGCATTTTTTACATTGCCGAAAGCTTTTTTGGCTGGGAGTCCGCAACTTATCTTGCTGAGGAAACAGAAGAGCCTGAAAAGATAATACCCAAGGCGATTGTGTGGGGAACAATAGTAGTGGGGGCAATGGGAATTCTTGTTGCAGTTGTCTCATTGGGAGTAATCCCGTGGAAGATGCTTGTTTCAAGCTCTGCTCCTTTGTCGCTTGTATCGGAAAAAGCAATGGGAAATATTGGCATGCTGGCTGTAAACATAGGCATTTTCATAGCTTTGATTGGTTCTGCTGCAGGTGAAATAATAACCCTTCCGAGGCTTATACTTGCATTGGCAAGGGACAAATTGTTTATATCCCAGTTCAGCGAAATACATCCAAACTTTAAAACCCCGTACAAAGCCATTATTTTCCAGACAATAGTTGCGCTTGCAGTCTTTGGAATGGTATTCGGGAGGTATAAGGCATTGCTAAGCTTATTGCTGCCATTGGGATTGATACTCTATATTTTTGTGATTTTATCAGTGCCTGTGCTGAGAATTAAAGAGCCTTCTGTGCAAAGAAGGTTTAAAGCGCCGTTTGCAGGAGTTGGCGCTTCCATTGTAATAATCTTCATTCTCGGCATTATGGGTGCATGGCTTTTGAATGAGCCAAATGCGCTTGGCACCCTAAAGCTTGGCTTGTCGCTTATTTTTGTCGGCATGCCTGTTTATCTCATGCTTGAAATCTACTATAATCCGGATGCAATCATAAAAATTAATGATATGCTTGCATATGCAACGCTTCTCACAGAGAAGATGGTGCTCCCGAAAAGCATAAGAAAGGAGATACTTGCGTTGCTTGGGGATGTAAAGGGAAAAAAGGTGCTGGAATTCGGCTGCTCGGTTGGAACGCTTACAATGCATCTTGCAGAAGCAGTAAAGCCTAATGGCAGGGTTTATGCAACCGATCTGTCAAGAAAAGACCTGATTATAACAAAGAGAAGGCTTTTTAAAAAGGGGCACACCCATGTGATTGTTGTCCATGATGAGCACCAGGTGAACAGGGTGCATCCCTCCATTCCGCATGTTGACGCTGTTGTAAGCATAGGCATGATGGGCTACCTGCAGGATGTAAAAAAGGTGCTGAGGGAGATGCGCGGCTTGCTGCCGTATGGCGGCAAAATTGTGTTTGTGGACTATGCAGACTTCTTCAGGGTGATACCGAATGTTGCATGGCTTTCAAATGACAAGGTGGTGGAAAAAATGTTTAGGGATGCGGGATTTTCAGTCTTTGTCACAAGAAAAAAGGGCTTGTTCTGGAACTATATCTATGTCTACGGGATTAAGTTTCATGAGAATATTCCGTATGTTTAAGATAGATTATTAAGCTTTTGCCTCTAAATCTTCAACTCTTTGCTTTAGTTCCTGATTTTCCGCATCAAGTTCTTTTACAGCCTCGAGAAGGACTGCAGTTAATCTTCCATAATCAACAGCCCTGTAGCTTTCATTACCCCACGTGGTTACAAGCTCTGGAAATTCTTTCTCCAAATCCTGCGCAATAATTCCAATCTGCTTTCCATTTGTAGCTCTTCCAAGCTGCTTGTATTTTTCATTCCACTCAAAATAGACTCCATTGACATTTTTCAGCTTGTCAAGCGAGTTGGTGACTGGCGCTATATTCTTTTTGAGCCTCGCATCAGATGAGGTGGGAAAGCTTGTTGCATGCGCATCGCCTGCAACATCTAGCCTGTAGCTTGGGCTTGTCGTCCCGATGCCGACGTTGCCGGCTGAATTGATAACTACTCCGATGGTATCACCGTTATTTGGTGAAAGCATAATCCTTTGAGTGCCTTCAGCCCTTACAAAGAAGTCGTTGAGCGCTGACCCCACGACGCCTCCGTTTGCAACCTCTGCTATGCCCAACATAGCCTTTGCGGCATTAGTTTCGTCTCTGAACTGCATCGCATTGCCAGCGCCTGACGAACTCTTTTGCAGAATCAGGCGCGCGGTTGCCCCACCACCAAAAATATGAACCATCCCAGCCGGACTCGTCGTCCCGATGCCGACTTTTCCAGCATCATCTACATACAATTTGCTGTCAACATTTATTTTGCCATTTTCAACTATTACATCGCCTGCATTTACAATTAAAGCAAATATGGCAAATAGAGCTATCGCTAAGACAAGCTTCAAAGTTGAGGCTAAAGAGGACCTTAAGATGGATTTTTTATTTTTATAATATTTTTCTTTTTTATTTTCTATTTTTGTCCTACTTATATTTTCCATTTTTTTCACCTCAATAAATATTCTTGAACGAAAGGTTTATATAGCAGATTGGGCTTTGAATAAAATGGTAATAAAATGCCGATATTGCAGTTATCAAAGGAATTGGAAAACAAGATAAGGGAATTTCCTGAGGTAGATTGGTCTAAAGTAGCTGAGGAAGCTATAAAAGCAAAGGCATTTGAGTTGCGACTTTCTAGGTCAAAAGAATTGCAGAAAGCCCTGCTTGAGGCATTAGCGTCTAAAAGCAAATTAACGGAAAAAGATGCTTTAGAGTTGGGAAAGAAAGTTTCTAATGGCATTTCTAAGGAACTCGAAGAGAAAGGCATAGCGTAAATTAACTCTAAAATGAGGTTAATAATCGATGCAAATCGAGTTTTTTCTGTAATAATAGGTAAAAAATTAAGTTCGGCGGCAATGGGAATATTTTTCTCCGACGCAACAGATTTTTTTACGCCATTTAGAATGCTGGCTGAGCTGGAAAATAACCGAGAAGAGATAAGGTTTAAATCAGGGTTTTCGCATGAGGATT
Source organism: Candidatus Woesearchaeota archaeon (assembly GCA_018303645.1). Taxonomy (GTDB): domain Archaea; phylum Nanobdellota; class Nanobdellia; order Woesearchaeales; family GW2011-AR4. The sequence goes on along the minus strand of JAGVXR010000058.1, from coordinate 10,895 downwards.
TTGATAACTTTATAAGTATTATGAAATTAAGGATTAAATTTATGCCACTAGAAGACTTCATGGATAAGATTTCTGATGCTAAAGAGATCTCGCCACATTCAAAAGATATAGAGTATTTTGCATTAGCATTGAAATCAAACTGTGCAATTTGGTCGGATGAAAAGGCTTTCAAAATGCAATCAAAAGTCAAAGTGCTTACCACTTCTGAATTGATTAATGAGCTTGGACTAAAGTAGTATTGCATCACATTTATCTCACTGATTTTTTCCATTTTTTTCACCTCAAGGATTTCCATTTTGAGTTAAAGTGCCTTTTAAGTAGAGATTACCGGATTCGTCAAAATACGCGATTACATTCCCATTTTGGGCTTTCACAATGAAATCGCTGCTGAAAGCAGATGGCGTTAATGATGCTTGGTTCTCCTGGAGGCTTCCTTTTATAAACATGTTGCCATTTACAAGATTTATGACTGCAACATTGTTTCCATTGCTGTCCCTAAATATAAACTCATCATCGCCCGTAATTTGGGGATTGGCGATGTTTTGCTGCAGGCCCCCCCTTAAAATAACATTTCCGCTATTGTCAAAGCCGATGGCATTAATATTGTTGTTTTTCATTAAAAGGATTGTGAGAAAGGGGGATATTTCAATTTGGCTTCCGTTTATAAAAATAACGCCATTTGCCTTGCTGATCATATTTGTGCCCTTGGTGAGGTTTCCGGTAACATTCGAAGGCAGGAATCTTACATGCTCGTAGCCAAGGTAATCCACGGCAAGCTCCCTGTTGTCAGTTATTTTTATGCTGTAATTGACGCCGTTGACTGTCTGTGGCATGGAAAAAACCCTTGTGTAGCCGTCATTGACTGACTTTGCGATCTCTATCTCGCGGTAGGCGAAATCGGCAATGTCTGCAGCGATTTCCCTGTTCCCCTCTTCTTTTGACTCCAGTATCTTGGAGCTTGTTATGGCAAAAAAGCCGAGTATCACCAAAAGCATGAAAGTAGCTAAGCTGATGAATTCAATGGCAGATTGTGATTTGCGCATTATAATCAAAAATAAGCAGCCATATACTTAAATTTTTTGACAGTATCTAGAATTTAACGCCCTTTTCCTTTCTTCTGTTTAAGTAAATAAACAGCAAGACGACAAGCGCCAATATGGCAACCAAAATGCCCGTCCAGAACAATGTCCTTCTGTCCGGGATAGTGGGTTCTTTTTTTGGTGGCGCTTCAGGCAGGAATTCCGCTTCAATATCTTCTTCTGTTATCGGAGGAATCAGGCTTGCACCATCTTCAGAAGGCTCTTCAGGCACTATTATACCATCTTCAGTCACAAATGCTGCAACCTCTGTTGCGCTTGTTACGTTTATGTCGCTTATGTTGGATGGCTCTGCGCTTCCCAATGTTGTGTACTCTGCCTTCTCAACTATTTTTACCAAGACATCGCCGACATAGAGATATAAATGCCTGAAAACGACATTTTCCCCCCTGTTCAATACTTTTAGCCTGTAAGAAAACTCGCCCACAGAGCCGCCCGGAATTGATGAGATTGTTTTTTTCCACTCGAGCCTTCTGTCATTGCCGGCTTCTATCCTTTCAAACTCATTTAGCGGCGAAACAGGGTCAAAGTCGCCTTCCAGCCATGTCTGGACCAATCTTACATTTGAGATATCGTTGCCATTGTTTCTTATTACATTCTTAACAACAAATTCATCGGTTATTTCGCTTGGGACAATCCTTTCCACGTCAATGTTTACATTCAATGTGTGCCAGTCTATTGTCAGCGAAGAGGCATAGGCATTTGTTTTTTCCCAAATAAAAACCTTCCTTCCGCCCTCTGTTGAGATTTCTGACGGGCTTTCGCTTGAGCTTAAAAGCTCGTTGACATTGGAAGGCATTTTTATCTTGACAAAATAATTTTGAACCCTGTTTGCGCTTACCAATCCATTAAACAGAATATTCGGGTCAATTGTAAGCTCTTTTATAGCTTCTGTTCCAACATCAGCAGTATATTTAACCAATATAAAAGCGCTGCCGTTTATTTCCAAGTCAAAGCTTCTCCCGTAACTCTGCCCATTTGCTGTTATCTGGGCTGATTCAGGTACATTCTCAAAATTAAGGCTTACCTTCTCGTTCCCAGCTAAAGTGTAATTAAGAGTGACATCTGCATTCTGCCCTATGCTTACATCTGCGTTGAAAGTGTTTATGACAACACTGCCCTCGTAAAATTCAATTGCATTTGCTATGCCAATGCACAGCAAAAATACAATAATCGGAATTATTTGTTTATTTGTCATTTTTATAGGCATTTATCATTAAAGTAGGTTTGGTCACCCTGCCCTTTCCATTGCGAATACGAAGCTGGGCATTTCTTGCTTGGGTTTGGCAGGCCGCTTGTGCTTGGGTAGTTTATAGTATAAGTTTCCGGATTGGCATCACCTACAGTTGCGTATGCGAATTTTCCAACCTCATCATTAAAAACACGGTGTGTTTCATATGAAGTATAACCTTCATATTTCCACTCATAAGATTTTGAATTAAACTCGCTTGTCAGGCTGTTTTTTTGCGGCTCCACTAGCCTGAACCTGCCGCCTATATTTAGGATATTATAGCAATGGATTGATGAGCATGCTGTATAGGCGCATTTCGGGCTTACGCCCATTGCCCTTAGCAAAGCTGTCGTTGTTATAGCGAAGTCCTCGCAATCTCCGCAATACTTGTTGCCGCATCCCCTGTTACCTGCCTGGAACAATGCCTTGGCAGATGCCCCATTCCAAGGATCATTCCATGTTGGTCCATCTGATAAGTAACTCATATGTTTTGTGATGTAGTTATTGGCTGCTTCGTAATATTCTAATGTTGTGTCGACATCCTTAACCTTTATGCCCTTGCTTTGGGCATACTCCAATAACGCTTCTGTCGCTTTGAGTTTTATTAAAGGATCTGCAGGCTCGAATAAGTTTGCAGCAGGACCGCTTTTTGGAGCAGCATCGGATAAGCAATCATAAACATTGACAGATACTTTTGCCTTTGCTTTTGCTATAGCTCCGTCATCATCTTTTGCTGTAACTTTTACAGTGTAGAAGCCGTCATTTGGATAGCTGTAGACCGGATTGCTTCCAGTTCCTGTTTTGCCATTTCCGAAGTCCCACTCGTAGGAGATAATTTTTCCATCAATGTCATTCGCAATGGCTGCAAAATTAACTGGAGTTCCTAAAACAACTTCCTGGTTTTTTGTGCTCACTACAGGCTTTGAATTGAACTTTCCCGAGTAGATGATTTTGACATCGTCTAAAAACGGCACTTTGCTCTTGTCATTGGTTGAGAACAATGCCCTATACTGGATGTACTTTTTGCCGTTGTGGGAGCCTGTAATGATGCTTTTGTCATAAGTTTCATGATATAGGTATACATTTAATTTAATGCTATCCACTTTTAATATGGATTCGGATGATGTTCCGTCGCATAGCCCCTGCACTTTTACTTCAATGCCCCTTATTTTTTTACCGCTTAAGTCAGGCAGATTGAAGTTATAGTAGTCTTGGGCACCGGGAGAAGGGCCTCCTGAACTTTCTACGCCATGGCTTATCCTAACTCTAAAATTGCTGTTTGCAAAATCTGACGGATACCATCTCCTGCCCCACAAATCATCAGTGCTGCCAAAAGTGAATCCGTCTGATAAAGCTGGGCCTCCTTTGCCCAAATCACCACTTCCAAAATTAGAATATTTTTTTGCTTCATAGGAATTCCCACCATTCGATGAGAGATCTAAAAAGGCTTGGCATGAAGTGGATATTGGCTGCCCTCTTTTAAATGAGGGCTGGGCTGTTTTGTACGCATACGATAAGTCGCTTGCAAAAGCATTCTGCGGATTTGCCCATGTATTGAATTTCTCGCCTGTTGCAGTCGGAGACACAAATCCCGTTGAAGAGTAAAATGAATCTGACTTGTAGACAACTGGGTTTATTGCCTGCCCTGAATTCTCGTAAAATGTTCCTGAAGTGCCATCCGGGCCTGTCCATGGCGTGAATACTCCTTTAAATCCCTCATTTGTTATGGTGGCTGTCCTAACTTGAAGTTTCACAGACGCCTCGCTGCCCGAGGAGCCTTCAGCATGGGATGTAAAGTAAAGATTTTCATATTTCACATTGTTCTTCAAAGTCCCAGTATCAATTATTCTTGAAATGAATTCTCCTTCGGCGTAATTTGGCGTGTATAAACCCAAAGAATCTTCGTCGCTGTTGTAAACACCAACTTCACGAATTCTGCAAACCCCGTAGCATTCTGGGAAAAAGATTCTGACTTTTCTTGCCTTTACAGGCTCAAAGAATGCATTTTCATTCTCCCAAACCCAATCATTAAGTTCAAAATCTTTCGGGAAATATTCCAATTGCTTTTCTTTGGTAGCATCAATCCAATTTCCATCCTTGAAATATTGTACCTTGTAGCTTTTTACATGACGCTTTGACTGCACAAATTTGACCTGATTGAAAGTTTTTTCTTCATTCCATTCAATTCCTATGTATTGGTTTTTCTCTTGCTGCGAGCTAGCTGATGACAGCCAATCTGTATAAATCCCATCAATCACCTTATCCGGGGTAGGTTTATATGGTCCCCAATTAGCAGGCGCATCATAAGTGCTTGATGCAAAAGCAGTTCCTTGAAGGGCAATATTATTGTAATTGAGCCTTTCCCTTACTCCATTTTGCAACCCATAAATAAAATCGTAAATTGTTGAATCTTTTGCAAATGACTTAAACCCGCAAGTTCCATCGCTTTGAGGCACTTTGCCTTCATCACAACCGCAATTATTTGATTTTTCAACAAGCTTGCCGTTGTCGCAATATAACGGCTTTTGGGCGGAGCACTGCCCGCTTTTAGTGCCGTCATTGCACACTTTCAGGCACGAGCCGTCGCTTTGGCATACCTCGCCTTTTGCGCAGCCGCAAACACTGCATTTGCTTGTCAATACGCCTCCTGCGCTGCAGTACCTCTTGTCAAGAGAGCAGCCGCCGACTGCTGCAACTGCCAAGCCCTTGTCCTTGCAGTAGTCAGCGCATTGAGCTCCGCTAGCAGTCTGGACACAGGTCTTGCCAAAGCTGAAGCAGGATAATTGCGTGCATGTCTGGGAATTCACTGAGAGGGGCAAGAGTAAAGATATTACAAAAAACAGCAGATACATCCTCTTTTTTATCTGTGGCATATTATATCTCATTTATTTTTGGCATTCCTTTTTAAGTATTTTATTCCCTGCAACTTAAGCCGTCTCCATTGAATCTTGACGAGCCTTTGGACAATATGACATTTCCATCCCCATCTTCAATATAAACGCAAAAATCACTTTTGGCTTTAAGCGAGTTTTTAAAATCCCCGTAGTCCATATTTTTGATTTCCATCAGCTTGCTTTCGTCTATTACATTGCCATTGGCAAAGCTTATGCTGTGGTCGTCCAAAATCATCGCTGTTATTTTCTCCGCCTCCATATCGGGCTCTTTAGCTTTGGTGTATATATTTACAAATGTGGCTATAAAAACCACGATAAGCACCAGCATTATTTCATCGATTTTAAATTTTGTTTTTGTCATTTTAGCCGCATGTTGCAACAGTCAGCTTAACAGGCTTGCCGTTGTACACCACAATTCTTGTTATTTTGACCAAGGTGCCGCTTGCGCAGCTTACGCTTGCCTCTATCTCGAGTTTTGGCTGTGGGGCGCCGGGCGCGCAAACAACATAATGTGTGGAATTGTAGTCCCTGACCCAGCCGGGCTGCGAGTTGTCGCAGGCTGCTTTTGAAATGCTGTCATAGAAAGCGCAGCCGTTTTTGCCGTCGCATGAGGCATGGACTATTTCATCAGGGCTAATGTGAAGTCTGCTGTCATCTGCTGATTCGGCTGAAGGCTGATGCTTTTAGTTTGAGGCTGATAACCGGAATAAGAAGCAACCAAGTCGTAAGCTCCGCAGTTCATGCTACCCAGGCTGTAGCTACCCTGTGAATTTGTTGTTGCTGACTTGACTGTTGACAGGTCTTTCATTGCGCTTACATCAGCTGATGAAATTGCCTGGTTGTCGGAGTTCCTGACGCTGCCTGCAATAGAACCGTTGCAGTCTGTGTCGCTGCAGTCCGCTGTGCCGTCGCAATCATTGTCCAATCCGTCTGCGCAGTTTGTTTCTGTTGCTGTTTTTGTCGAGTCATAAACCCCGGCTGCATTATCACACAATGAATCGCCGCATTGCAGGTCTTTTGCATCGCCATCCGCATTGGTGCCTATTGCAGTGTCTGCTGCGTCTGTGCAAGCTCCTGGGGAGCTGGTGCATGCCCACTCATTCCTGAAGTACCTGTCGCCTGAGCAGTAGTTTGATTCAAGATTCTCGCAATTATAGCTATTTGAAACAAATGAAGCACCAGAAGTCCCGTGTTCTGTAAGCATTGTGGCTGAGCAAGCGTCATTGTAAGAGTTGGACGTACAGCTTCCGGCAGAGCATGTTACATAATCAGTAACAGTTCCTCCTACAGTGTATGCTGCTGCAGAGCCATCTGTATCTGTAGATGCTTTTGCTGCACAGTTTTCTGAGGATGCGACAGTGTAGGTGCAACTGCTTGGAGCACATCCATAATCTCTGTATTCTCTCGTCGCGCCATTGCAATACCATCCATCTTGGGTATTGCAATCCTCTATCAAAATATCAGCAACAGCAGCGTCATTGCAATATCCCGGGCTTGAGGAGCACCCCCATTCCTGCCTGTATCTGTTTGTTCCAGAGCAATAAAATGTTTCAAAATCCTGGCATTGTTTTGTTCCAGATACAAAAGACGAACCAGATGCTCCATATTCTGTTAGGGTAGTACCTGAGCAAGCGTCGTTATAAGCATTTGAGCCGCAGCCACTAAGTGTACAAGAGGTGTAATCTACTACAGTACCCTGTGTTGTGTAAGCTGTTGCAGAGCCGTCAGAGTCAGTGCTTGATTTGGTTGCGCAGTCTTCTGTTACAGGGCTGTCAGTTGTCGATGTGCATGAATTTGTGTTTGTTGCGACATAATAGTCTTTCATCGGCGGCACAGATGTGAATATTGTCCCTTCGCACTTGTTGTTGCATACGTCGCTACTGTCGCAATTAACGCTGCCTGTGCCTGTGCACGCAGTTGTTGAAGTGCATGAATTTGTGTTTGTTGTTACATAATAATCATTCCATACAGAATTCGGGTCAGTGCCGCATCCTGCATTATTTCCGCCGCCGTACCAGGCGTCTGAGCTGTCACAATCTTTTGTCTGTGTTATGGAGTAAGAGCATGAGCCTGCTGAACATCCATAGTCCCTGAAATCTGAAGAAGCGTCATTGTCTGCTGAGCCGCAAGTTGCTTGCTGAGTATTTCCTCCACCGTACCACCCATCCTGGTTGTTGCAGTTCTGCACTGATTGCCATTGGCAGTTTCCAGCGCAAGTTTGGGTTGTGTCGCCTGAGCACTGGACTGAATTAGGCGAGCATACTCCTTGATTAACACAGTTGCCTCCGCAGTCAATAGTACCGCAGTTGCCGCATGCCTGCCCTTGATTGGCAGCACAGGTTTCGCACCATGATTGGTAGTTGTTATTGGGTTTTGACTTGACATTCTCGTCGATGTTTTCATCGACTATTCCATCATTATTGTTGTCCACTCCGTCAGCGTAAGAGCCCTTGCATACAGTGCCTGCAGGGCAGTAATTTGAGAAATCTTGGTAAAATTTGCCGTTGAAGGTTGCTGTTGTCGGGCTTTTAGGCTCTGCATTGCAGTCCTCATCTTGGTAGTTGCATACTTCTGTGGGCAATTGCCCGCATTCCCCGCACGGGTTTGTTACACATTCGTCCACTAAGCCATCACAATCGTTGTCCAATCCATCGCATGCTGTTTCCTTGAACGAGTCCGGGTAAACCGCACCAATGCAATCACCCCATTTGCCGTCTGCTGAGCATACCTGAGTTCCTAATTGACAAATACCTTTGTCATTGTAGCCGCAGGGCTTTGTTGAAGCTGGAAGGCACCCGCATCCCTCGTCAATAGAGCCGTCGCAGTCATTGTCAAGATTGTCGCATTGAGTTTCTGTCTCCTGGTATTTTCCGCTTACGCCGTACTCATTTGTTGTGCAGTCCTGATAATTATTCAAGCCATTGCATTTTTTCCTTGTTCCTTTGCATACACCTAATTGTTTTGCACACAATCCTTCCTCGCTTTTGCAGTCATTTATCACGTAATCATCTATTTTGCTGTTGCAGTCATTGTCTTTGCCATCGCATACTTCTGTCTGCGGAGTGCAAAGCGGAATCTTTGGAGGGACATATAATAGTATATAGGTAGGTGGTTCTGGGATGAAGATGGTGAATTGGGGTGGAGGTGCTTGTTCAACTGCTTGTTTTAGGTCAATAGCGGTAGGAGACGAGGAAAGCCAATGTGGTGAGGTTACTTCAACTGCATAAACTTTGTTATCATTTCCTTTGAAAGTGCCTGATGCTGTGCTTGAACCATCTGAGTTATCCTTCCCAGAAACAAATTTTAAATCTGTACCATAAAGAAATGTTCCATCAGATGTCCTCATTTCAACCTCTCCTTTTTCATTAACATTAATTTTTGCACCGTCCGCTGTGGTAATACTAATAAGTTGGGTTATTGATTGCCCCTGAGAAGCAACAAATATCAAGCGCGCTAAACCCGCTAATGCAGCCTCAGCTAAAGCCGGGTCAGAACGAAAAATTGAAGTGTCAGCATTGGATGGAGAAGTAACTGCCCCATATCCAGGAACAAAATAAAATACTTCAGGAAAAAAGGTTTCGGTTATTGTTATTGTATCTTCAACAAATGAAGAATAAGCAAACTCTATATTAAGCACAAGAAGTAATCCTATTGCTAACAACAAAACCCTCTTTTTTGCTTTCATCTCTCTTATTCAACTACTTTTAACCGACTTGTTAATATAATTTTCTGTTTTTTTGCAGTCAATACCCTGAAAGCCTGTAAATAGGATTTTTCATCAGAAACCTGTCAAATAAAAGCTTAGACATTGCTTGTATCTGCTGGTCAGAAGCTTTTCTAGGATCTGAAGGGTATTGTGAGTCGATTGAATTGATTTTCCTTGATAAATCTGTCAAGCCGTTTTGGATGTTAACCCTTCCAACAAGAGTTGGGTCGTTTTTATCCATTTTCCCAGTATAAAAAATTATTCTTTTTATAGCATCTTGTAATTTATAAGTAAGGGATGTTTGATTTTTTAAGTAATTATCTATATCACTAAGATTTTCTATTTTTATTTTCCTGCTCATTCCAGCACTTAAAGCAAACAAGTCAGCGCCTTCCTCGTCAATATTATACTTTATATGCCCTACCTCATGCATAGAAGCATAATCTGCAAGATTGAGTGGAACTAAGTAATAAGGAAGGAATATCACATATTTTTTAGGGCTGCCAATTCCATAACGCCCGCCTACACCAGGAGGAGGTAATGTTTTTGTAGAAAACAATGTTTTGCCTAGTATAACTCTATCATAAGTGCCTATATGCTCTCCACCTGCATAAGCCTCAAACTTGTCTTTTGTTTGGATTTCATTTATATCCATGTTTATAACGCCATTTTTGAAAAATTCAACCAAAAACATTCCCATTGGCATTAAAAACTCGTTTATTTCCCTAATATTCATAATATGCCTTTCCTCTATGTTAACATATTTTCTAAGCTCTGTCAATGCCTTTTGCCCTTTACCAGTGGGTTTATACTTAGCAACAGCAACATCCTTCAAATGATTCACAAACTCCTCATGCTTTGGGTCAACACTTGTACCTTCAAGTGAAATCCTGTCATCAAGAGATGCTGAAGTGCGGGGCGGTGCTGGAATTGTTACAGTCTGCCCGCCTGGGAGCCCTATAGTCATTGGTACTCTTCTTCCATCAGTTGCGCAGCCAGACATGTAAAGCGCAGCAGCAAATCCCAGAGCTTGGGCAGTTTTGCTGGAGAATATACTTCTTCCCATGCTTTTAGGCGATTCAACAGCCATTGCACTCGTTTCAAGTGCCCCTTCCAAACCCCCATTTCCCATAGGCTATTCCTTTATTTTGCCCCTTTATAAATCTTTCTGTTTCAAAAGCTTTGCCCGATAAGTCCCCGAAAAGTCATACTATTCGGGCAACTTCCTGACTATTCGGGCAGAAGTCTGGAGCAATTCCCAACTCGTGCATTTCTTGTATTACACAACATATATTGTGGCAGATAATTTTACACAATACCTCATTAACCTGTGCTGTCCATGTCTTACTCCTTACACTATCGCCGAACTTTGACTTTATCATGTGGACAGAAGTTTCAGCATTGCTTCTTTTGTGGTAGTGCTGTAAAAATTCTTCATTGTTTAGCTGGAAGTAATAAAACATTTTCTTCCAGATAGCAGAATTTTTTGGCTTTGCTGTTGCATTGCTCTTGAAGGGAATAAATGGAGTTGCCCCAGCTTCTTCTATTAAATTCATGTTATCCCTGCTTAAATATGCTTTATCTGCCGATACTTCTTCCATTTCGAAGTTTTCTGATGTTGTCTTAACTAATTCCCTTAATTCTGGGCTGTCGTTGTCGAACTCTGTGGTTATTTTTACGCTTGGAATTATGTTTGTCTTGACGCCTGTAACAAAGTGGCATTTAACCCATCTTCTTGATGAAATTTCTTTGCCATGCTTGAAACTATACCACCTTTGAAAGTTGCTTGTCCCGAAACCTGTTGCATCAATGGCAAAGTCATGTTCTACTGACTTCAAAGGCAAACTCGTTATAGTTATTATTTGAGTCAATAATGGTGTTAATTCTTTTTTCTTAAAATAGTCAAACATACTATTGTAAGGTATTTTCTTATCAACAAAGCCGATTTCTTTTGCCGATTGCATATC
>JAGVXR010000082.1 GCA_018303645.1 Candidatus Woesearchaeota archaeon | reverse complement strand
CAGTCATTTTATTGATAAGGTTCTACAAGCCTCTTCTGGATTTTTTATTGGAAGAAGATAAGAAATAAAAGTGGGGACGCAGAGATTTGAACTCTGATCAATCGGTGCCTTCATTTCATCGCCTTTTGGCTCATTTCTCCAATGACTGGAGCCGATTATAATAGCCAGGTTATACGACGCCCCCTTAATTTAAAAGAATTATTGTCGTTATTTAAAGATTATTGTTTTTAAAAAAATTATTTTTGTTTATCAGCTATTTTTTCAAGCTCTTCTATTGAGGTTATTTTCAACTTGAATTTTTTCTCAAGCTCATTTCTTCTTTTTAATAAGTTCTGGTTTAATGTTACAAAACAATCGCCTTTTGAGCCCATTACAGCATCAATATACTGAATGAAGCCGTCAAAGCCAAATTCGTCATAAAACATATCCTTGTAGCTTTTTTCATATTCTTCTCTTGTTATCAATTTTTCCTCAAATGCCTGCTTTAAAATCTTATTTTTCTCCTCATGCAACCTGTACCTTAACCTTTCTAAGAGTCTTTCTCCCTCTTCTTTTGGCATGCCTGCCAATTTATCAACCAATTCTTTTTCAATTTTTACAAATCTTTTTGGTTTTGCCATTGTAATATTTTTATTTTCAATTAAAATGACATAATTATTTAAAATTAAAATATAAAAAATATTTAATTTCTTTTCTTGTTTAAAAATGTTTAAAAACTAATTTTGTCTCCTAACCTTGTCCCTGACTTTTTTATCATTCCATTTGGCAGCTCTATAACATACATCGCCTTGTTTCTTGGCCTGTAGAATGAAAATGGCATGAAATTTTCTTTGATTTCAGCAACTTTCTTGCTTTTGTCTAGAAACAACACATCAATAGGGTAAAATACGAAAAGCATATGCAATGATATTATTTTCTCCTCTTTAAATGCAAAAACCAGTGCTCTTGGCCTTGAAAACATCAATCCAATAAACTTTGATAAGGCGCTTTTGCATATTTTCGCATTTTCCGAGAGCAAAGTTTTTCTTGTCAGGTTCCTGATTTGCATTTTTATCCGGATTGTCAAAATTGATACTATTTAATTATTGCTGAGTAATTATATTCTGTAAAATATAAGTTGAGCGAAAGGTTTAAATATAATTATGTTTTTTTATTTTCTAAATAAATTGGGGGTGATGGTGCAAAAACAGTTCTAAGGCAGGTTTTATTTAAAACTAATTAATGTCATACAAACGAAATATTTAAATATATGTTGTTAGATAACCTACCCAAAGCAATTAAAAAAGATTTTCATCATCAAAGATTTGATTAAAAGGGGCGTTTGCATCATTACCCTGATAGTGCGTTAATAAAGAGGAGTAAATAATAATGAAAAAAGAGGGTAAAGTTGATTTATTGTCAATTTTAGTTTTTTCTATTTTCATCCTTCTGGTTTATGCTGTGTTTGTTTTCGGTAATGCAGGAGTTTTTGCTGAATTTCCTGTTAATTTTACAAATGCAAGCGCAACTGCTGGCTTTGCTGCTGGAAGCTTGCCGTCAATGGCAGCCTTTAGTGGAAACAGTCCCTTATTTAGATGTAATGTAAGTACTCCTGCTAACAACTCCCAAACTTACAGTAACATAACTAATGTTTCTTTGTTTATTAGAGATAGTCTCATAACAGACATTGATTTAGCTATACCAAATCAGACATTTAAAATTAATGATAGTACAAGAAGCCAGGTAATTAATTTAACTTTTCCATTAACTCTTGGTGAAGGAACTTATTATTGGGCTTGTAGATCAGAAGATAATCAGACGCCTATAACTTATAATTCAACCACAAACAGAACTTTTATAGTAGATAAAACTCCTCCGGCATTTGGCACAAATGTCATAAATACCTCCAATAGTGTTATATCTACAGGAAACAGGATTTATGTGGCAGTAAACGCTTCAGACGGGCTTACAACAATAAAAGGGGCAAGGCTTTTTGTAAACTTTTCTGGCACTGTGGACAATGAAGTTGCCAATGCAAGCGGAATAGCAACAGGCAACAATACATTGATGAACCTGTCATTTTTAATACCGGGCAGTGCGCTTGGCATTAAAGCTTTGAATGTTACTTTCCAGGTAAACGACTCTGTAAGCAACTTTAATGTAACTTCTGCCCTTATATTCAGTATTGATGGAGATGGAACTCCTCCGGGCATAATTTTAAATAAGCCAGCTGGCGGATTTAATCAAACTTCCACAACAGCGCCTGACTTTAACTTTACAGCATATGATAATAATGAAACCACTACTATCACATGTTCAATAAACATTACAGTTGGAACAGGTTATATGCCGATTGCAAATATCTCAAACATTGCAGCAGTAAATGGCACTCCTCAGATAAATTCCACATCATTTTCCTTTTCTAACGGCACATATAATTGGAATGTAAGCTGTATAGATGGAGCTAGTAATATCAACACCTCTTTGTCTCGAACATTTATAATAGACCAGATTCCTCCTGTTGTTGTTTATTTCAATATCACAAACCAGTCTGCGTTTAGTCCTTTGGGAGATAGTAGTATTCACCAACTTGGTTTAGGAGACGATTTTTCAGTAGTACAAACACTAGCAAGAAATATAACTACCTCAGATAATTTATCTGATACTCTTTTTATAACAGCTAACTGGAGCGATAATCTAACAACACCGTTCCAGGTTGATCTGCAATTCTATAATGTCTCTAAATCAGCTGGAAATGAATGGCAGACTATTAATACTACAAAGATAAATCTATCAAACGGCACTTGGGGCAACATGTCCTTTACAATACCAGCAGGACATAATAACTTTGAAGGTGCAAACATAAGCTTCAGGGTTATTGCAAATGATACACTGGGAAACATCAATACCTCTGCATCTGTAAAGAACTTTACAATCCAGATTAATGATACAACAAAGCCGACTTTAACCGTTTCAAGCGTAGCTGGTCAGGCTCATGTCAATGGCACAAACACATCGGATACAACGCCTACAATAGTGTGGAATGTGACTGAAGGCAGCAATCTTAAGTATATAGCAATACAAGTTGATTCTCTTGCTGATGATCTTTGCGGCTTCAAAAATCATTCAACAATATTAGCGGCAAATAACAACAGAAACGGATCTCTAGATTTATTCACTGCGGCACTCTGTCCATCATTAGGTAATGGAACCCATACAGTCAGGCTAACAGCGCAGGACGCATGGGGCAATTCTGAATTGTATATACATTCGTTTAATATTCAAACAGGAAAACCGACCATAACATTCAGTTCTGTACAAAACCATACAAGCGGCGTATTTCCAACAGGATTGCTTGCCGGAAATCTAACTAATAATACAAACCTATCAGTAACACCCCGTTATGGATTGAGTTTCAGTGCAGTAGATGGGGCAACAGGCGTAATGAAGGACTTAAGCTGGACATCTAGCTGCAATTCTACAACACAAACACTTTCAAGCTCTGTTTCAAATTTCACTGCTATAAATAACACCAATATATTCCCATTCCACGAAAACATCTCAGATAGCTGTGATAATAGGGAAGCAAATCAAACAGTAAGTATTACAGCAGCGGATTCTGTAGGCAATTCAGTAACAAATGTATTCAAATTCGCTGTTGATGACTTAGGGCCGACTATAGTTGTCCATAGCCCTGTAAGCGGGCAAAGATTCACGAATTTTGTGGAAGTAAATGTGTCTGCTTATGACAGCATGAGCAGGGTTGAAGCTATTGGCTATTACCTAGATAATAATTCCTTAGTCTTTAACCATACAATAAATGGAACAATAACCGCAGCGCAGGGCTTAAACAGTTCAATAAGGAGCATAGAAATTAACGTCACTCCGGGAGCCCATACAATTAAGGTAACAGTCAACGACACATTAGGGAATGTAAGGAACAGCAGCTTTATTACATTTACTAAGACAGGTCCATTATCGCCAGCAAATGAAATATCTAATAGCACAAGCGCTTATTTATCTGCTATAAATTATGTTCCATTTAATGCAACTTTGAGATTGAAAAGCGGCGATGGAAGCTATACAACCCTTAGCACAAATGTAACGGAGTCTGACCAAACATTTGAGATATTACTGGTTACTAATTCAACTAGCGCCAATAACCAGATAAATGTGTCTTTAACGGAAATAAACGGCTCTGGCGCAAACTGGGATAAGATAAACTTCTCTGTATTTATTAATGAAACGACAGTGCAAACAAATATCCAAAACAACTGGTCCAATACTGTAGAGCATTTGGTGCATTTCAACAGCAGTATTGATGAATTCCTGTCAAATGCAAATGATTATTATGGAACTGTTTTAGTGCCAGTCAATGTAAGCGGAGGCTTGGAAATATGGTGGTTCTCAGATGAAGCCGATTTGTCAAGCAGGACAAATGTAAGCGCATGCACAAGTGCCTTTACAGCAACAACCACCACGCCATGCTTTAATTTCACAAGCGGCGGAAAAACGCTTGTAAATGTGCCGCACTTCAGCGATGTTGTTGTAGTTAATGACACAACAGCGCCTACAATAATCGTAAATACCCCAGAACCAACAACAGGCAACCAGACTGTAAGCATGTTCAGGCCTAATATCACAGTCACATCTGATACTGCAAGCTGTATTTACCAGATTAATGGCTCAACTCCGATACCTATGACCTTATCAGGCACAATCTGCCTTGGTCAGACTGAAAGATTCAAAAATTCAAATGTTGATGATGGCTACAACGTAACTTTCAATGCCACAGATGCAACTGGAAATGTAGGCAGTCTTAAATTCCTTTTAAATGTCTCAGATGGAGCAGCGCCAAGCTCTCCAAACAGCTCAAGAGTATCGGTAAGCGGCCAAACCTCAACCGCAGCAACAATTGATATAACCAGTATGAATGAATCAGTAAATGTTACTATAGTATATGGCACTACACCAGGCTCTCTAAGCTCAATTGCACATGAAACAGACTTTAACAGCACACAGGCAGTATCTTTAAGCAGCTTAAGTGCCAGCACAACATACCACTTTAATGTAAGTGTATGCGACTTTAATGGAAACTGCGCAAAGAACCTCACATTCAACTTTTCAACAAGCGCAGCGGCAGCTGCAGCGGCTGCAGCATCATCTTCATCTGGAGGCGGAGGAGGCGGAGGAGCCGCAGCTGTAAGCAACGTTCAGGGAGAAAAAGCCCAGGTTTGGAGCAGCATACCCTCAGGAGCTTCAGTTTCATTAAAGGTTGACAGCGCAGACATAGGCGTTA
>JAGVXR010000076.1 GCA_018303645.1 Candidatus Woesearchaeota archaeon | reverse complement strand
AATATTGTTTAATTTAATGTTCTTTTTAGCCAGCATGACAGCCCTTTCATTTATGTCGCTCATAACAATATTCGCATCAAATAGTTTGGCAGCTGCAATTCCAAGAATCCCAATGCCGCATCCTATGTCAAGAACATCATATTTTTTATCAACAACCATGTTTTCCGCCAAAATCAGAGTGCCCTTGTCTGTTTTTTCCTTGGAAAATACGCCGGATGCAGTATAAAACTCAAAATCAACGCCTTTTATTTTCTGCCTTATTTTTTTCAGGCTTAAGGGCGATTCCTGCTTTTCTGAAAAATAGTGTTCCATTTCTAAATTTCTTCCTGCTCCATTATGCTGTAAAGGTTGTATAAAATCCTGTCAACCCCCTTGACCAAATCAAAGCCACTGCCTTCCACAACAATGCAGTTGCTGTTATAGTAAGCCCTAAATCTTTCAGATTCTTTTATGTAAAGAACCAGCTTGCCAGAGTCTTCGCAAGTCACAATCGGCCTTGTTTTGCAGGGCTCTGTCTCGTTCCTGTCGCAGGCTGCAATCGGCTTTTTCTCAAAAACCTTTGACATATGAGTATTGAAATCAGCAACAGCCAAACCTACATAAGAGAATTCTTTTCCTGTCGGGTTGAAAGTGACGTAGAATTCGCCTAGGTTATTGAAGAGACTTTCATCAAGGCTGCCTTCTATTACAATGTCCTTTAAGTCATTCGGGGAATAACGCAAAGCCAGATTGTATATCTTGGTGCCTTTTGGAGACGTAAGCTGCGTGTACCACAGGCTGTCAAATGTCACAAAGCTGTAAACTCCCTTGTAGATGTAGCCCTGCTCAGGCTTGAGCTTTCCTTTAAGGTTGAGCACATGCATATCCTCAAGCGTTTGGGGCTTTGGCTTGCTAAGGATGCTGTAAGCAAATACGGCGACAAAAAGCAGGACAACAACCACTATGCCTATTATCAAAGCTTTATCAGTCGATTGTGAGCGAGTTAACTCGAGCTCACTCGCATTCGACGATTTCTTTGATTCTTCTTCGCTTGGCTTGCTTATTTCCTCAATTTTCCTGTCAAATTCCTTGGCATCAGGCTCAAGCTTTTCCTTCCATTTTTCATACTCTTCCTTGCCTATTACTCCGGATTCAAAGCTTCCCTTCAGTATATCAAGTTTTTTTCTTGGCTCCATTATTTGATTACCCCGAGCATCCCATATAATAACCTATCCTTGACCATTATAAAGCCTGCGTTTTCTGCAGCTTCCGCAATTATGCAGTCATTCTCCAGATGTATGCTGGTTGCATTGCCATGCCTAAAATATACAACAGGCACATTTGGGGTTGAATCGCTGCACGATATAACCGGCAGATTGAATGAATTGTTTGATGTAAAGCCTTTCCTTACAAAAATGCCGTATTGCGCCAAAGTCAGCCCAAGCTGGTGCTGCGCAAGCGCAATTGGCTCCCTGTAAGTGCTGTTCAGGTCATAAGTGGCATCTATTTCTATTTTTCCCTGCAGCCTTGGCTGAAAGTCATCGAACACTTTGATGCCTTCGACTTCGGCAGGCAGGAAACTGAATGCAGCTTCCCTGCCGCTTATCTTTGCAATCCATATGTTTTGGATAGGGCTGCTGACAAATTTTATGCCGTTGTATTTCACCACCTCGTCCTGCTGGACTCCGAAGAAAACAAAGCTTACGCTGGTGCCTATCATTATGAATACTATAAAGATTATCAGCCACCAATTTTTCTTTTGCCCGCCTTCCTTCATCATGGCTGGGAATAGATGACTGTTTTTAAAAGTTTTTGTCATGGTTTAAATAAAAAACAAAATATTTAAATACTAATATATCGTTACCGATATATCGAAAACGATGCAATCGTTTTCGAGTACTCGAAATTGCTATGCAATTTCTTTGCATCGAAACCGATATACTGATTTGATGGTGATATAGCATGATGGCTGGCTATTTAAGGCTTATAGTGATGAAAACCCTGTCAAATAAAAAGCTGTCAGGCTATGGATTAATAAAGCAGATAGAAAAGGACACGGGAACTTGGAAGCCGAGCTTTGGCTCAATATACCCGCTGCTTGAAAAACTTCTGAAGGAAAGGCTTGTTCAGGTTGAGGCGCAGGGGAGAAAAAAGATTTATTTCCTGACGCATGAGGGCAAAAAGCACCTGAAAATCATAGACAAAAGCAAGGACACCCTTGTTGACAAACTGATTGCGACTTGGAGCGCGTTCGGCAAGATAACCGACAGAAGAGAAATGGGCTTCATGCTGGAGATTTTCAACAGCCTTAAAAAAGGGCAGCTTCCCTTCAAAGAGCTAAACCCGGAACTTAACGAATTGAGGGCAACAATATTCGAGCTTTACACATCGGGAAATGACAGGAAGAAGATGAAGGCTATACTGAGATTGGCCGTAAAGAAGCTAAAATCAATAAGATGAAAAAAAAGGTAATAAAGCTGGAGAATGTATGGAAAACCTACAAAATGGGAAAGGTAGAGGTAAACGCGCTTCAGGGCCTGGATTTCCATGTAGAGGAAGGCGAATTTGTCGCAATAATGGGCCCATCCGGCAGCGGAAAATCAACTGCGGTAAATATGATTGGATGCCTGGATGTTCCGACTAAAGGGAAGATTATGCTGGAGCAGCATGACATATCAAAATTAAGCGAGTCGGAGCTTGCCCAGATAAGGGGCAGGAAAATCGGATTTATATTCCAGCAGTTTAATCTTATTCCGACACTGACTGCGCTGGAAAATGTGATGCTGCCGATGATATTCCAGGGCATCGATGAAAAGGAAAGGACGAAAAGGGCAGCCAAATTGCTTGAATTGGTGGGGTTGGGCGACAGGGTTAATCACAAGCCAACAGAGCTTAGCGGCGGGCAGCAGCAAAGAGTTGCAATTGCAAGGGCTCTTGCAAACAATCCCGATGTGGTGATAGCAGACGAGCCCACTGGAAATCTTGACAGCAAAACAGGGGCAAATGTGCTCGAATTTTTGCAGAATTTCCACAGAAAAGAGGGCAAAACAATAGTTATGGTAACTCATGACGCCAGCCTTGCAAAGATTGCTGAGCGCACTGAGTTTTTGAAAGACGGAAAAATTGTAAAATCATTAAACAACCGAGGGTGAGAGCATGAAAAACATAATTTTTGTGGCAGTATTTTTGATTGTTGCTGTGGGCGTCAGCGCTGCTGTAAACACTCAGTATTTTGGAAAAGCTCCAAATATAATAGTAACTTTGACAAAGCATGAGCCCGATCCTGTTGAGCCAGGCAAGATTGCTGAAGTAAGCTTCAAGCTCGATAATAATGGAACAACGGCCTATAACCTTATATTTGAAATACTGTCCGAGTATCCTTTTTCAATAGTTCCCGGCGAAATTCAGCCAAAAAGCATAGGCACCCTTGGAACCTCGCAAGACGGAAGGCAGAGCATTATTGTGAAGTACAAGCTCAGGGTTGCCCAAGACGCGCCTGACGGCATTCACGAGATAACTGCCAGGTACAAGACTGACGAGTTTGAATGGATTAAAATTGAGAACTTCAAAATAAAGGTGCAGAGCCACGATGCCATACTTGCTGTTGACAAAGTTTTCACAACCCCCCCAGTAACAGCTCCGGGCGACAAAACCAAACTAAAGATAGAGCTGAAAAACTATGCCACATCTTTGCTTAAGGACATAAAGGTATCATTAAATCTTGACAAAAGCGAGACAGCGCCATTTGCGCCGGTTGGCTCTACAAATGAGATGGTGTTTTCCGAGATTGGGCCTCAATCCAGCTTGCCTGTTGAGTTTGAGCTGCTTGTGGACTCTGATGCGGCGTCCAAGGCGTATAAAGTGCCGCTAAGCTTAGCTTACTCTGACACATTAAACAGAAACTACTCAAAAACAAATGTTGTGGCTATAATTGTGGGCGACAAGCCTGATTTGGGAGTGACTCTTGAGAGAACAGAAATTTACACTTCAAAAAGCTCAGGAAGCGTCGTATTGAGGCTTGTCAATAAAGGCAATCCGGACATAAAATTCCTGAATGTCAAAGTTTTGCAGAATGAAAACATAAAAGTCATAGGAGCGGATGAAGTTTATGTCGGAAAGCTTGACAGCGACGATTTTTCAACAGCAGAGTTCAAGCTTTTTTTCAATGGAAAGGAAAGCGCAAAGATTCCTGTTGAGATTGCCTACAAGGATGCCAACAACAATGACTACAAGGAATTGAGGGAAGTTGAGCTTAAGCTTTATAGCATCAGCGAAGCCAGGGATTTTGGAGTCAAGAAAGGCAACAGCTTTGGGTGGATTGTTGTTGCTGTTGCTGCTGTGGCGGGATTATACTATTATTTCAGGAAGCGCAAAAAGGTTTAGTTTCTCGCGATGCTCAGAGACTATTTCGGGTTGGCATTCAGCACTTTAAGCCATCGGAAGCTGAGAAGCTGGCTTACAATGGTTGGCATATTCATAGGAATAGCTGCTGTTGTTGCGCTGATAAGCCTTGGCAAGGGGTTTGAGGAAGCCATAAACAGGGAATTCGAGAAAATAGGTACTGACAAGCTGATTATTCTTCCAAAGACTGGTGTGGGGGCGCCTGGCACAAATGCGGTTGCCGAGCTGACTGAAGATGACTTGGATGTTATCAAGAGAGTAAGCGGCATAGAAAACACAGCAGGGTTTGTTTTTGCAAACTCAAAGGTTGAGTTTCAGGACAACATAGGCTTTTTCTTCATCATAGGGCTTCCTAAAGGCGATGAAAGGGATTTGGTTGCCGAGCTGCAAAGCCTTAACATTAGGGAGGGCAGGAATTTGCGGGATAATGACAGGTTTTCTGCATTGCTTGGCTCAAGCGTTGTAGATAAAGAGTTGATTGGAAAAAACATAAATGTAAGGGATAAAATAAAAATCAACAGCCGGGAATTTACCATAGTAGGCATTCTTGAAAAAACAGGGGATCCGGGATGGGACGGCTCAATACAGATTCCAAAGGAAACTTTAAGGGAAGTTTTTAACGAGCCTGACAAGATTGATGAGATAGTAGTGAAGGTTGCCGATGTAGAAAACATAAACGTAATTGCAGATAAGATAAAAAGCGACTTGAGAAGGTTCAGGGATGTAAAGAAAGACGAGGAAGACTTTGATGTCCAAACTCCTGAGCAATTGCTTGGCTCTTGTCGGGGGAATTGGAATAGCAAACACAATGTACACTGCCGTTGTAGAAAGGACAAAGGAGATTGGAATAATGAAAAGCATAGGGGCGCAGAATAAGGATATACTGCTGATTTTTGTCATTGAAAGCGGATTGCTTGGCGCCATAGGAGGATTGATTGGAGTTGTGCTTGGATTTGGGCTGAGCTTTTCTGTTGAAGTTATTGCAAAAAACTTGCTTGGAACAAATCTGATTGGGGCTTATTTTTCATATTCATTGTTTTTTGGCGCTTTGATTTTTTCGTTTTTGATTGGCGCTTTGTTTGGGGTGATGCCTGCAAGGCAGGCTGCCTCATTGCAGCCGGTTGATGCATTAAGAAAATGATAAAGGACTATTTCAAGGTTGGAATAAGCAATTTGTTTCACAGAAAGATGAGAAGCTGGCTTACAATGGTCGGCATATTCATAGGAATAGCGGCTGTAGTTGGATTGATAAGCCTTGGGCAGGGTATGAAAGAAGCCATTGGAAATGTATTTTTGAATATAGGCGCTGACAAGCTTGTTGTGCAGGCAAAATCCGGACTGCAGTTTGCAGGGCCTCCTGGAAGCAGCGCTGCCTCAAACCTTACAACGCATGACATTGATGTAATCAAAAGGGTTAATGGGGTTGAGCAGGCTGGCGCAAGGCTGATTAAGCCCGCAAAGCTTGAGTTCGGCAACGAGGTTAAATTTTACTTTGCTGCTTCCATGCCTGACGACGATGATGGAAGGGAGATTATAACAGAGGTTAACAGGTACGAGACAGAAGCAGGAAGATTATTGAAAAGAGGCGACAGGTTCAAGGCATTTGTAGGCAATAGCGTGGCTAATAAAGGGATTTTCAGGAAGAAGATAGAGCTTGGGAATTCCATAAAGATTAATGATGCTGAGTTTGAGGTTGTTGGCGTGTTGAAGAAATCCGGCAATCCCCAGCAGGACAGGGTTGTGATAATTCCGGAAGATACAATGAGGGAAGTTTTGAATATTGACAAGAAAAAGGTTGATGTGATTGCTGTCAAGGTTCAGAAAGGAGTTGATGTCAACAAGGTTGCTGATGACATTGAAAAGGCAATGCGCAGAGACAGGGACTTGGAGATTGGCAAAGAGGATTTCCAGATTAATACCCCGCAGCAGATTTTGGAAACTCTGGATACAATACTGACAATGGTTGAGGTTGTGCTGATAGGGATAGCAGCAATTTCCCTGCTTGTCGGGGGAATTGGAATAGCAAACACAATGTACACTGCCGTTGTAGAAAGGACAAAGGAGATTGGAATAATGAAAAGCATAGGGGCGCAGAATAAG
>JAGVXR010000075.1 GCA_018303645.1 Candidatus Woesearchaeota archaeon | reverse complement strand
GCCTTGTCAGGATTGGTTTTGGACATCTTGAGCTTCAGAATCCTGTCTTCATCATGCTCTTTTGGAGGCTCTCCCAAGCCGATTAGCATGTGGTGGCTGACAACAACCGGCTTTGCAAATCCCAATGATGGTGCTAATTCCCTTGCTAAAACATTCACTTTCCTCTGGTCCATTCCAAGCTGGCAGATGTCCGCCTTAAGATGGAATATATCTGCTGCCTGCATGCAGGGATACAGTATTTGAGAAGCCTGCTGCACTTCAGCTTCTTTTCTGCCCATTATCTGCCCTGTCCTTATTATGCGCTTGACTGTTGAATTTCTTGCAACCTGCATCACCTTTTTCCAGTACTCGGGCTCTTTGATAACATCATTTGCCCATAAGAACTCAACATTTTTCAGGTCCATTCCGCAATGCTTCCATACCTCAATCAGGTAATTGCCTACTTGCTGGATTTTCTCCAAATCGCCGCCCATCTTGTTGTTTGCCCATGCATGCCAGTCTGCCACCCACATCTTGAATTTTATGCCTGCCTTTGCCATCTTGTTGATGTTTATAGCTCTCAGAATTCCCTGCGCAATGTGTATGTCTGTACCGGAAGGCTCAAATCCGTCATAAGCTGTTGGATGCTCTTTTGTTTGGAAAAGATGCTTCAATTCCTCCTCTGTTATTATTTCCTCACCAACCTGCTTTATCAAAGCTATTCTGCTTTCAATGTCCATAAATCGTTAATTTTTTAATTGGTATTTAAAGGTTTTTAAGAAGGGTATGGGTATTATAATGTTTTTAAAATTCAATCTGTTCGCTTCGCTCACAATATCTTGTGCTCAGCGGCACAGGCGAGTTATGTCCTTTGTTTATATCTTTAGTGCACAGCCTCTCCGCTTCGCCCATACATTGAGTCACTAATTCTAGCCGTACACCCTCTTTAGAACCATCTGGCTGGCTATTCCTACTGAAATTCCTAATATTTCCAATGCAAAGAAAATGATCGTGCTGAATGGCAGGTTTGAAACGTAAGTGCTGAATCCTGTTGTGCTTGAAACTGCATTGCCAGTCGGTACTATGCTCGCAGGCGCTCCATTCTCGCCATAGATTGGAAGCATGAAGTAAACCAGCAAAGCGATTAAAGCTCCAATGTAAGCGCCTTCTTTCATAAAGAGAATTATTTATTTGCTTATTAAAATAGTTTTCTATTATACCACTGGACATCTTCACGCAAACTATTTAAACCATAACTCCAGGTCTTTTCTCATGAAAATCTCTGTCTCTTTGCTGTCAAGCTACCTGTACTGCTCCAGAAAGCTATTTCTCGAGAAAGTGCTGCTTCTGGAAGAGCCTCCAAAGGAAAGCCTTGTGCTTGGCTCCATAAGGCATGAAACGTATGATAAGATAAACAAAACAGAAGAAGGCATAGTGACTTCAATAACAAAACTAATGCCTTTGGGCAATATAGAAACTATTTACAGGCAGAAATACCTCCAGATATTAAGAAAAAATATAGCTGACAACAAAAAAAGGCTTGAAGATGTAAGCTTAAACATGCTTGACGCTTATAAAAAGAGCTTTCCTTCCATAGCAGAGGAATCTATGACAAGAGCAAGCAATATTTTCAGCTTTATAGAAAAAAACAAGGTTTTTGGCAAAGAGCTATGGGAAAAATTAACCCCTAAAATACTCTCAGAGATAAGAATTGAGTCAGAAGAGCTAAGGCTTAAGGGCATAATTGACCAGATTCATGTTTATAATGACGAATACGTGCCTTTTGAGCTGAAAACAGGCAGAACTCCAAGCGATGGTGTGTGGCCCTCCCATAGGATACAGATAGCCGCTTACTCTTTGCTGTTGCAAGAGCATTTCAAAAAGCCGATAAAGGAAGGCTTTGTTGTCTACCTGGATACAAAGCAGAAAAGGCATATCGCAATAAACCCCTATATGAAGGAAGAAGTCAAGCAGATAGTTGATGAGGTGATAGTGTTATTGGAAAGCAGGGAACTGCCTGATTTTTGCAATAATGAAAATAAATGCCGGAAATGCGGCTTGAAGCAGACATGCTATAATGAAGGGGAAGTCAATAATTTACTGAATGTCAGGGTTTCCGGTTAGCTAAAATAAAAACATTTAAATATAACTTCTCTTACAATCCTTGAGTAATAACTACAGAGGGAAGAAAATGCCAGAAGACGATAAGAAATTCTCAAAGCAGCTGATAGGCAAGACAGTTGTAAGCAAGACCGGAAAGAGGTTTGGAGAGGTAGGCGACATAATTTTCGAGACAAGAAGCGGCGAATTAATCCATATGGTGCTTCACAACCCAACTTCCTACACAGAAAAGCTTGAGCTTGAAAAGGACAAGGAAGGGCATATTCTGATACCATTCAGCGCAGTGATTGCAGTCGGCGACTTCATGGTTGTGGCTGAAGAGGATATTATCTAAACATTTTTAAAGCGGCTTTGTTTTCTTTGGATTGGGGTTTTAATGCAAGACAATGCTCTGTGGACTGAGAAGTATCGCCCAAGTGATTTCTCTGAAATAAAAGGGCAGAAGGAAATAGTCAAAAGAGTAAAGGCATTTGTCGAGCAGCAGAACCTGCCGCATTTATTGTTTGCAGGCCCTGCAGGAGTTGGCAAGACAAGTTTGGCTTTAGTCATAGCTAAAAAGCTTTTCAAAGATGTATGGAGGC
This sequence comes from Candidatus Woesearchaeota archaeon, assembly GCA_018303645.1. GTDB lineage: Archaea > Nanobdellota > Nanobdellia > Woesearchaeales > GW2011-AR4. The sequence goes on along the minus strand of JAGVXR010000075.1, from coordinate 5,364 downwards.
AGAATTTTCTTGAATTAAACGCGTCAGATGAAAGGGGCATTGACATCATAAGAAACAAGGTAAAGGACTTCGCAAGGACAAGGGCAATTGGAAATGTTCCCTTCAAAATAATTTATTTAGATGAATGCGATGCCTTAACAAGGGAAGCGCAGCAGGCATTGAGAAGGACTATGGAGAACTACACTCAAAACTGCAGATTCGTACTTTCAGCAAACTACTCCTCAAAAATAATCGAGCCGATACAGAGCAGGTGCGTAGTCTTTAGGTTCAGGCAATTGGACAAAAAAGATATAATTGAAATCATTGATAAAATTGCAAAAGACGAAAAATTAAAAATTGATGAAAAATCAAAAGAGGCTTTATATGAAATTTCTGAAGGTGACTGCAGAAGGCTTGAAAATATTCTGCAGAGTTGCGCTGCCATATCGAGCCATATTACAGAGGATTTTGTCCACTCAATGGCATCTGTTGCAAAGCCGAAAGAGATAAGAGAGGTTCTTGAGCTGGCATTAAGCAACAAATTCATTGAATCGAGAAACATGCTCCTGAGCCTGATGCTGAACTACGGGCTAGCCGGCATAGACATAATAAAGCAGATACAAAAGGAGATTTTGGAGTTGAATGTTGACAACAAGTCAAAAATGCTGCTCATAGAGAAATGCGGCGAAATAGAATTCAGAATGACAGAAGGCTCTGACGAGTTTGTGCAGTTGGAAGCTTTGCTGAGCCAGTTTGCTTTGGCAGGAATCAGCCTTCGGCCAGGTGCTTGACCAATACCTTTGTTTCTTTCTTGTCCAGTACATTGTAGAATACATTAATCCCCATGGTCTTTTCCAAATCAAGCCTGTCTTGGACTAAGCTGACTGTGCAGGTTACTGTTCTTCGGTTGCTGACAAGCTTGACAACGCCTTTGCTCCTGCCATCCAATCCCCCGCAGCTCAAGTCTGAAAATACAGGGTCTGCTGGAATTTCTGTTATCTCTATGCCAACACTGTTTTCGCGCTCTCTTCTTGTTCTTGGATCGCGAGGGCATCCATTGTCAAATGTTGTTGGCTTGTTCTCGTCCCTGTTCCAGAATATATCGGAATTTCCGCTTAAAACAACGTCAAAGCTGAATGTTATTTTATCTTTCCCGACAACGCTCTGCCTGAAATTAGAAACCTGGACAGGGGCTGAAGAGCTGTAAATGGCTCTGCTTGCAGTGGGCTTGCAGATTGCATCGTCCCTTACGTTAATCATGTCCTTAAGAATGCAAAGCTTTGCATTTGCTTCTGTTTTATAGTGATAGCATGCATCTGCCCTGAAAGTAAACTCGGTATTGCCGCTGAATTTTCTAGGCCTGAAGCTGTCCCCTCCTTTTGGGAATGTTACGAATGTTGTTGTGCCTTCCACAATGTTGCCTTCAGCGTCCTTCTTCCGCGATTCCAGAGTGTCGTCTGGCTGGCCGTCTTTCATATCATCAAAAACCTTGCCAAAGTCATTTGGGTCAAATCCAACAAGATTAAGCTTCATGTCGTTTCTGTCAACTTTGAACTCACCATCATTCTTCAGCCTTAAGATTACATTAAAGCTGAATGAGTCATCATCAGTAACTTCAGGAGGAGGGCTGTCTTTCTCAAAATTCATTGTAATGCCTGCTGTTCCTCCTATGAAAGGCGTTCTTGGGGCTCCACCAGTAGCTGCTCCGCTTCTTTTGCAGGCTGAAACCAGAAGAATCAAGCATACAAGCAATGCAATGATGTAATACCTCTTGTTCATTTTGCCTCTTTTATTTTGATGAACTATTTATTTTAATGTTGGTATATAAAGTTTTTGGTTTGATTAGGATTAATCTGTATTTTGACAAGTTCCGTCCGGTTTTATAAACAAGCAGATGTCTGTCTCCCCAGTTGTAGTAGGTATGCCTTCGTATGATGTGCTTGGTGAAGATTGACTTCCGCTGGATGGTGTGTTTGAAGATCTTGGCTGGTTGATATCGCTGATTCCGGCAGTTTCCCCGACACGGCTCTTTTCTTTTATTATCTGCAGCTTTCTTTCTGCAGTAGTTCTGTATGAATATCTTAAAATGATTTCAAAAGGGGTTGTATAAGGCGTGTTGGTTTTGGCGTAGTCAGAGCTTGAAAGTTCACAAATTACAGAGCCTTCGCCATTTATAAGCCTTATAAAGCCCGTATCTCCAGTTGGCTCTGCAAATGGGCCGCATTTCAGCCGTTTATTGCCAATCCTGGCTTCAGACAAGTGCACCTTGTCAATATCCTCCCTTGAAACCTTTGCACCGACTAATGGATTGCATTTATCGAGCCTCACAACTTCTGGAACCATGACATCGCCATTGCCAACATTCTTTACGGTTATTCTAAACTGAGTTCTTGCCGCAAATGCCTCTTCGCTGATCTTTACTATAGCTATTGGAGCGCCTTGGCTTGACAAAGTAATGTCTTGGACTTCGCAAACCTTCTTCTCTTTTACTGTGGAATATGGGTTTGGGTCAATGCAGACAGAAGGTCCTGCTACGGTTTGGTAAGTGTAACATGCTGTTGCCAATAGTATTGGCTCGTATTTTTCCCATTCAGCTTTTCGGCTATTACCTTTGGTTTGAATGTAACCAAGTCTGAGCCGCCATTTGGGTTTATGGTGCTCTTTCCCTCTAATGCCTTGTCATGCAAACTAATAACAGGATCTGAGTCAAAAACAACTATACCTGGGTCAAAGCCGCTTAAGTATACTCTTCCATTCATGCCTGATTCAACTCCGCCAAGCTCTGGATGAGCACCCTTGTTTCTTAAGTCTAAAACAACATCAAAATTATTTTTATCAGAGCCTATTCCCTCTTCAACAATGACTTTTGCCGGCGGGTTATTCGGAAGAAAGCTCACAGACAATCCTTCAGTCCCTGTCCTTATTCCCTCTATTGATTTTGTTGCGTCTTTTTTGCCGCTGCATGCCGAAATCGCAGCAAGCAATAAAATTATCAGCGCAAAAACATGTATATTCTTCATTTTTGTATTTTCCTATTTGGCTTTTTGTATATAAAGATTGTCATCTCGCTGTTTTTTGTATGAAATAATTGGCGGATATTGACTGCGTGTAGCCATATTTCAGCACAACTTTCAGTGGCGATAAATAAGTGTCCCTTGAAACCTCAATGCCCTCCTTAAAAACGCACCTTATTATATCTTTTTTGTCAAGAAGTTTGATATGCGCTGGCTCGTTGACTCCTTGCTTTGCCTCAAGCTGGCATCCGAGTTTTTGCCCTGCCAGGTAAACATCAGCATACACTATGTTTAAATTTGCATGGCTTGTTTCGCTTTTTGTGCAGAATTCTGTGACAGACTCTTTTCTTATTACAGTGCCCTGCCCCCTGTTTTCAACAAATACCAGGAACTGCGGGCTTATTTTTCCCGACAGTTCATTCTGCCCCTCAGCCAAAGTCGGCAGCATATTTGTCTCTATCTTGGTAACGGCAACAGGCGCTCCCTGCCCATTGCTGAAAATCAAGTCTTGCGACTTGCACACTTTCTTGCTCGGGCGCAGATTGCCCACATCAGTATCAATGCAGACAGAGCTTTCCAGTACACTTTCATAAGGATAGCACACTGTTGCAATTATATTTGACTGGTGGGCTTCACTTTGGGGATCGATTCTGCCTGCCTGAACGTTGTAGCTGATTACCTGCTCCTCTCCTTTTGGGTTTATTTTTGTCTTGCCCTCCAGCTTGAATAATGCTGCATTGCCTTTGTCAAAAGATTGCACTCTTCCGGCAGCAAGCAGGCTGACTTTTTTTGTGTAGTCCTTCTCAACGCCTAAGGAGAACACTGCCGCCTCATTGTCTTTTATGCTGTAAGCGCCGTTGTTTTTTACCTTTACTATGACAGGAAATACGCTTTCCTCAAATATTTTTGCAGGAGGCGTGTTTTTCAGGAATTCTATTTTTAGCCCTTCAGCTCCCACACGCAAGTCTATGTCTTTTTTTGCTGTTGTGGATGATGTGCCGCAGCCTGCTACAAGCAGTAAAATGAATATGGTTAAAAATAGTTTATTGATTTTCATTCTTAGACAATCAAAATTTCATATGCTCCTTCGCCGTATTCGCCATTGTTATCGTATGCTGTAACAAAATACCTGTACTTTCTGCCGCTTATTAAGTCGCCTGTGGAATCTACGCAACTAACGTCTTCCTTAGTTTTATCACACACATTTCTTATCGGCTCTCCGTCAGAGTCCCTTGACACAGAATAGCTGGCTACATTCGCGCTTGAGGATTTTGTCCAGGAGATTGTAATAGTCATCGGTGTCCCTTCATTTTGTTTGGCTTGTATGTTGCCAGGTGGAGAAGGCTTCTGGTAATAAGCCTCTGCTTCGTCTCTGACGGACTGCACATCCTCGCTTGCCAATATGCCTTGTATCCCGCTTTTGTCAACAATAGTTCCTCCTTTTATTCCGCTTGCCTTGTCTTTTACTTTTTCAACATAGCTTACAGTTCCGTCAACGCAGTTTTGTATGCATGCAGGCGGATTTTTTGAGTTTTCGCATGCCTTCTGGCATCCTGCTTCAGGCCTGCAGCCCCATCCGTTATAAGCCCTGATTGCAGCATAATCATTCCTATATTTTATATATTTTGCATACCTGTCTGGATACTGGTTTTGAGGGCAGAATTGCTCAAGTGTTTTTGCGCTGATTCCATTTTTATACTTTTCATAATTATCTTTCAAAATCTTTATTCCAACCAGTATGTTGCACTCTTTGTCGTATATTGTTTGCCCTGGCTTGCATATGGGCGGTTTAGCTAGCTCTTGATTGGCGGGATTTGCTTGTACTTGCATCATGCCGATGCTGTAATAACCAGCTTTGCTGGCAGCATAACTAGTTAAAATCCTGTCAGCTCCGCAGGATGTGTCTTCACTTGGCTTGCAGCTACTTGCTTTGTTCTTTCCGCTCTCTGCGCAGCAATGTCTCCATTGCGTTTCCACTAATGAAATTGCAGATATCAAATCCGTGCTAAAGCCATCAAACCACAATGCATGCCCTGGCCCGATTTCTGTTGAAAGTTTAGTTATGTCGCTTGGCGCGGTTGACAGTACTGGCTGAAGAGGCTCTGTTACAGCCACTGACACTGAGTTTTCAAGCAAATAATTATACCTTGCCCTAACCCTGAAATACCTTGTGGTTATCGGATTGTTGTCAAGGACATTCGGGCTTGGGTCAAATCTGCACTGGAAGCTCCTGTGCTTGTCAATATCCTTGTTCAAATCCTTGAACTGCAGGCTGCCAACATCCAAAGCATATCCTTTATAACTGCCTTGAAGGTTGTCTCCTGAGGCAGAGAATAATAAATCACATTCATTTTCACAGTTATTTTTAGAG
>JAGVXR010000078.1 GCA_018303645.1 Candidatus Woesearchaeota archaeon | reverse complement strand
AGCACCTAATGGACCAAATAGCTCTAGGGTGTCTACTAGTGTTAGTTCAACATCGGCTACTGTAACAGTGGGTACTATGAATGAAACAGTAAATGTAACATTGTTATATGGCACTGCAATAGGCTCTCTGAGCTCTGAGTCGTTGCAAACGGATTTCAATGAAAGCCAAGTATTGTCTTTAAGCAGTTTAACTGCAAGCACCCTACATCACTTTAACGTAACCATATGTGACTTTAACGGCAACTGTGTGAAGAATGGTACTTTCAACTTTACAACAAGCGCAGCGGCAGCCGCAGAAGCTGCAGCCGCATCCACATCAAGCGGTGCGAGTGGCGGAGGAGCAGCAGCTGCAAGTGCTGTAGAGGCGTCAGCAGGCAGGCAATGGGACAGCTTGGCAGCTGGCTCAAGCGGTGTCTTAGCCATTAATAACGAGAAGATTGCAGTCACAGGAGTAGTGATTGATGTCAAGAATGCTGTAACAAGCCCGTCAATAACAGTTGAAAGCCTGACATCAAACCCATTGTCAGCAACAGCAGCAGCCAAAGTCTACCAATACCTAAACTTGAAGAAGAGTAATATTGCAGATTCAGATGCTTCAAAGATCACAGTTAACTTCAGGGTTTCAAAATCATGGCTAAGCAGCAATGGAGTTGCAGACTCTGATATAGTGTTATGGAGGTACTCCGGCGGCAACTGGAATAAGCTAGAAACAAAATTAGTAAGCAGTGATGGCTCCTTTGCTAACTATGAGGCTGTAACCCCTGGATTCAGCACCTTTGCTATAGGCAATAAAGAGGCAGGAACAAGCGCATTTGCCATAATAGACATGATAAGGGACTTTTATGCTGGGACATCTACGTTGACAGCATTTGATATAATTGACCAAATAAGGTCATTTTATGGTGGTTGAAAATGAAGAAACTAATGGTATATTTTGTTATTTTTGCTTTAATGGCAGTATCTGTATTGGCAGGCAGTGTTGGCAGGAATATGCTGTCTAGAGCACAACCTGGACAAACCCTAACAGTCACATTATCAATAAGCGGAGCAACAGCTGATAAATCATTCACATTGGAAGACGTTATCCCAGCTGGATTAAAAATTAAGGAATGGACAGTTACAGGGGCTAAAGAGTCTAAAGAGGCAATCAGCATAAGGGAAAAGGGCAGCAATTTTGGCTGGTCCTTCACACCAACCTCTGGCAGCGCTAGTGTAGAATACATAATTGATTTGCCAAATAATGAAGCCACATACACTTTTGGAAAAATAGTCTGGTTTGACCCAAGCGGGCAAGGAACAGAAGCGTCATCACCAGCATTGACTGTAGCAACTATAAGGTGTGGCGATAGCGTATGTGAAGGCAGTGAGAACTCAGATAATTGTGAGCAAGACTGCCCTAAGCCTGCACCAGCACAACAACCAGCACCAGCAGAAGATCAGGTAATGGAAAAGAAAGGCTTAAGCAACACTGCGCTAGCATTGATTGTTGTAGCAATAATAGTAATTGCGGCAGCAGTTGGCTACTACATGATGCAGAAGAAAAAGGCTGAGTAAAAGAATTTCTTTATATTTTTTATAGAGAATTTTGAAATATATTAATTTTGTCAAAATTCTCTAAGAGAACTTTGAATGAAATGATAAAAATAATGGATTATTCAAAGTTCTCTATAAAGTATTAAGCATTAAAAATTAATTAAAAAAACGTCGCACTAAAAAATGCTTCGCATTTTTGGTGCCCCAAAAATTCCAATGGAATTTTTTAGGGCTTCCCAGCATCTGCTAAGGTGGAAAGGGAGCCCAGCTCAGGACTGCATCGCTGGCAGTTTTCATGTATTTGCGCCGAGGGGGAATCGCTAAACTGGTAGCCTACACTTCAGAATGCCGAGGCGCACTAACATGCGTCGCAGACAGATTGAATTAATAAAAATTTAATAAAACAAGCTATTTGTCTAGAAAATAACCTATTCTATAAATTAGCTTAAACCAATAAAAAAAAGAAATAAAATAATATCCTTACTCTATCCTTGTTGTTATTTGCCCGACATTATTGTGGCTTAAGCCCGTGTCAGTTATAGTATATGAGACATTTAGCTGCTCATTGTATTTTGAGCCAATTAATGCTGCAGCACAAGTGACAACAATTGGAGCACTTTTTTCTCCATTTGTAAGACTAAAGCTTGAGCTTGCTCCACAATCGCCTGCTTTGATAATAACTGATGACATATCAAAGCCTAAAGAATTCTGTAGCACAACTGTAACTCGCCCTACACCTAATGCCCCTCCATTATCAACTGTATGGTCTAAACAAGCAATCCCAGCCTGCAAAGTGCATTTAGCCGGCAAAAACTTGTCAGGGCTTAAAACTCCGAAATAAGCCAGAGCCCCTATTGCCACCAAAACCACAAGTATGGCCCAGCCGTATGTCATTAAGAACTCAAGCGCTGCCTGCCCTCTTCTTGTTTGTTTCAACATCATTATTATTCACCTCATATTTTTAATTCTTCGTACTAAACTTAAGGCTTTAGCCTTCAACCTTTGAGTTTAAATTGCCATACATTGTTTTTGTAAGGTTTGTATTCTTTTCAGTATATCCTATTGTTATGTCCCCTTTATACCTTTCCTTTACAGCGCCATTGTTGCAGTCACCCCCCGTTATTGGGAAATTACTGGAAGATCCGCCTCCAACCAATTCAGTGTTAAATGTGCCGCTGCAGCTGCCTACTATAATGCTGTTGACTATTATGTTTCTGCCTTCAACAGTATTGGAAATAATCAGAGTGACTTTATTAGTCTCTACTTTATGCCCCTCGCAAAGAAAGCCTGGCTCCAAAATGCATTTTTCCGGAAGAAACTTTGCAGGGCTTAACACTCCAAAATAAGCAAGTGCTGCTATTGCCGCAAGCACAACAAGTATGGCCCAGCCATAAGTCATCAAGAACTCCATGGCAGCTTGCCCTTTAGCAGAAATCCTCATTCACTTCACCTCATTTTAAAAGACATTTTTTAAATAACAATTAAATAACTAATATATAAATCTTTCTTAAAAAAACAATCCAAGCAGTTTTCCCGCCATTTTCTGCGAAATGAAATAAAGCGCCAATGATATTGCTATAAAAACAGGTATGTACCTTATGCCTGATTTTACATTGCCCTTTTTGATTGTGGACACCATCATTGCGGAAAAAAAGGACGTTATAACCAACGATACTGTAGCGAAAATCCTGAAATCAGTTTGTGAGACGCCGGTGCCTGAAAAGCTCAGGGCTATTCCGACGCTTGATGCGACATTTGTAGTGCCTCCCAAGGCAGAGCCCAGGTTCTGCACAACCTCTATCAGGACCCCTGACAAGGCGAATAAAAGAGGCGCAGCTGCCACAGTTGCAAACGTGATGAATATAACATAAGTTGTTACATTGGCAGACATCTCTTTCATCAATGACTTCTGTTCCTGTATGTTTGCAGCCACCCTGTTGAGCAGGTCCCCAATCTTGCCTCCTGCCTCAACCCCCTCATTTATCATGCTTATGGCCCTTTTCAGGATTAATGAGTCATACCTCGATGCAAACCTCTCCAAAGCCACTTTCAGGTCAACCCCCCCCATTGTTTCCTTGGCTACAACCTCAATCTCTTTTGCCAGAACCCCGAATCTTGGCCTTACGGCATACCACAATGCCTTGTCAATTGTCATTCCGGCATTTATGTTCGAGGCTGTCAATTGCAGGAAATCAGGTAGCACTTCCTCTATGTCAACCTTCCTCCTGAAAATTTTCAGGTCGACTGCAATGTAAAACATAATCCACATTGCAAATATCAGAAATAAAAAAACAAAAACCCACAGCGCAGCCATTGACGCAAATATCGTGCCCCATGAAATGCCGTAAGTTACAGAGAAGTAATAGATAAGATAAGCCGAAATCGCGAGATTTACGATTACTGCTATGTTGAAGAAGAGCTTGAACAGCTTTTTTGTGTTTATCTCCAGGCCAGCCCTTTCCAGATAGTCCTTCAGCTTTTGCTTCCGCTCCTGCGCCGTTAATTTTTTCTGCTGGTTTTTTTTGTACTTCTTCTTGAAAAATTCTATTCTTCCTTCTGGCTTGGGCTCTGTCTTCTTCTTGAATATATTTTTTATATTAAGCATGGCGCTTAAGCGAATTTGCAGATTCCTGCAGGCAGTCAAAACTCAATTGCCGGCCTCGAGAACTTTACCATTGCTATGAACATGAACTGCACAAATCCGAGGAAGCCCGCAAGGGCAAGCAAGATTGTAAGGCTCAGCTCAAATTGTATGAAAGAGGACAATATAATCATCATTGTCATCCCCAGCGATGGCAGTATGACTGCAATTATCATGTAAAACATTGCCAGCGGATTCAGCTTCTTGCCGTATTTATTGACTTCAGTTATCTGGTCTTTTGTTATCTGCTCCATGGCGGAATAAAGAGATTTTGCCACGTTGGAGCCCGTTCTTATTGAATTTATTATCTGCCATAAAATCTTCCTGAAATCATCTGAAGGTACGAACTCAACTGCCTCATTCAGGGCATCTTCCATGCTTGTCCCCAAGTCAACCTTGTCTGTCATTTCCTTGAAATACTTTCCTATAACATCGTAATTCTTTGAGACATTAATCATTGCATTGTACAAAGGCACGCCTGATTCGAGCTCTATGATGAGAAACCTGCCTGCAAAAACAATTTCCTTGCTTATCTCCTTCTCTTTTTTTGATATCTTTACATCAGGCAGCCTTATCATATAGAAAAACATAACCATAAACACTATAGGGACTATGAAAAACAAAACTCCCTTGAGGACATCCAGTTTTGCAAGCACCAAAAACAATGAAACAACTAACCCGGTTGTCATGTAGAATGCTGAAACAAATGTCTTTTTGATGAAATCTTCTGACTTGTCATCCATTCCCGCCTGCTTCAGCTTCATCTTAAGCCCCGGGAATGCCTTTGCAATTCTCTGAAATATTGAATTTAAAGTGCCTGCTTTCATTTGATTCCTGCTTTTAAGTTTAGTCAGTCAAAATCCTGTTTCTTTTTACGTAACTCATCAAATTGTCCTTGTTGGTGTAGTATTCCGCCATCACCCTGCCTACAGTATCGACTGTATTGATGCTGTTCTTTACAAGCCATTTCAAGACAGCCTCTTTCTCGCTCAGGGATTTTGTAATCTCGCTTCTTGTAAAGCCCGTGAAAAGCTCTATCGTGCTTATCAAAGCCCTTGAATTGGCAACTTTTTTTAGTATGCCTTTTCTTATGTCTAATTGTATGAGCACATTTGGCTCAGCGTCAGGCAAAATCTCGGCTATTTGGAATGTTTTTCTTACTCCTGTTCTTCTGTTTCTGTACTGCACCACTATCATTGAAATCGCAGGCA
>JAGVXR010000077.1 GCA_018303645.1 Candidatus Woesearchaeota archaeon | reverse complement strand
GTATCCAAAACTATGTTATTCATAATCCTAGCCTTTTTCTCCTCTTTCCCCAGCCTTTCCTTAATTCCCTTACATACTGAACAGAATCCTTTATGCCTGCATTCTTCCAAATACCAAAAGCCTTTTTAAAAACATTTTCATTAGTCTTTTTCGATTTTGGTTTGTTTTTCATAGCTGAATCCATCAAACTTCCAAAACTTCAATTGCATCAACCTTTTTGAAATCAGAGTCGTCAGTAAGTACTTTTTTAATGTTATTTTTTAGCATATTTGCAACAATTGAGGCGTCTGTCGGCAATAGGGCATTTTCTACAATTATGGAGCATGTTAATTTTTCAGTTATTATGTCCATATCCAGAATCTTTGCCATTTGGCTTATGTTTATGAAAAACTTTAGGTACCTTTCTATTACGCTAGTCCTCAAATCATTATCTTCATTGAGAATTTTTATTAATTCATATTTCTTGTTGGTTTTATGCTCTTCTATGGCTTTGTTCATTAACAGCTTAAATTTCACTTCATTCAGAACGGCATAGCTTGTGTAAATCTCGTTATTGCCGTTTTCAAGAATTTCCTGCACCTTGCCAGCTTTTTCCTTTATGTCGCTTAAAAAGTAAATAAAAGGATTAGAGTCGATAAATACCTTTTCCATTTAGATTCCTGCCATTACCCTAAACAGCAAGTCATCAACATCCTTTTTGTGCTTATAGCCTTCCTTTTTAAACAAGCCCCTCAATTCCTTGATATCCTTTACTAAAGGCACGATAAAAATTCCGTTCTTTGAGCTTATTATTTCAACTTTTTGCTTTGGCTTGATGCCGCTTTCTTCTCTCAAGCTCTTTGGTATAAGGATATCACCCTTGTTGCCAACTGTTTTTGTGCTAGTAAGCATATTTTCACCTTTTTTGTATAAAATTCCGACATTTATAAATTTTTCGGAATTTCACCCGCCCACATTAAACCCGTACCTGTAGCTAGGCATGCTAGCAATAATAGATTTTAGCTGCTTTATCCTTTTCTTTATTTCATCGCTTTTAGAATGCCCTAACTCAACTGCTTTTTCATAGGCCGGAATTGCCTTGCCAAACTCTCCTTTCTTGTCAAGCGCAATGCCAAGATTGTAGAAGCCGATTGTGTTGCTTGGGTTTAGTTTTGTGGCAATTTCAAGCATCTGCACGGCATTGCCATAATTGCCTAGCTTTTCCATAACAGCCCCAAGGTTATTATATATTGTGTACTTGTTTGGGTTGAGAAGCACAGCCTTTACAAGATTCCTGTATGCTTCCTTAAGCATGCCTTTTTTCAAATAACAAACTCCGAGGTTCTGGAACGCTTCGCTGTTTTCCTTGATTCTTAATGATTCTGTATAGTTTTTTATGGCTTTGTCATAATCCTTCTGCTTTTCGTAAATGACGCCCAGCTCGTACAAAGCCATGCTGTGCCTTGGATTAAGCTCGATTGCTTTTTTAAGGGATTTTATTGCTTCTTCTAAATTGCCGTTTTCCTTCTGCAGCACTCCCAATTCAAAATATGAAGAATCAGCTGGGCTGCGCTTTACTTTCTTTTTGCAAAGCTCCAGGTAAATCTGCATTTTCTTTTTTCTTGCATTTGAGTCTGCATTGCCGTAGTGGTGCAATGCTACGCTTGTCGCTGCAATCTTCCCTTTTTTCTTCTCTATGGACGGCTCAACAAGCTCGTGGACAGTCCCCTCGAACTCAAATCTTTTTTTGTTCCTGAACAGCCTTGCAATAAACGAGCCGTACCATCCTGCATATTTTTTACCGTCTTTTTTACGCTCTTCATTCACAAAGCCGGCAATATTTGATTCATTTGTATAATTTTTCTGGAGAAATAAAAATGCGTCATTTTCCTTGTCGTTGACAAGCTCTTTTATTGCCTTTTTGCCTTCTTCGTCCAGCATTTCATCAGCATCAAGAACAAGCACCCAGTCTTTTGCCGCATGCCTGATGCTTTCGTTCCTTGCAGCAGAGAAGTCATCAACCCATTTGAAGTCAATAACTTTTGCATTGAATTTCTTGGCTATTTCCTTTGTCTTGTCAGTGCTGCCTGTGTCTATTATTATTATCTCGTCAGCAATGTCTTTTACAGAGTTGAGGCAGTCAGCAAGGTTTTTCTCCTCATTCTTTGTTATCATGCATAAGGAAATTGTTGGGTTGGGCATGAATGAGGGAAATTTTTGTAATTATTTAAATTATTGTTTTAACTTAATCAAAAACAAAAAATTTATATAGTACTTAAGTACATAAGTACTTATGGTATTAAAAGTCGAATTGGAAAAGGAATTGGAGCATAAATTCAGGGAGGCTGCGATGAGAAAGTATGGCTATCAAAAAGGCTCTTTGCAGAAAGCAACAAAAGAAGCCTTAGGCAATTGGGTAATGCAGCAATCTACTAAAATTCCTAAAGTGGACGACCCATTTAAGTTGGTAAGAGGAATTTTATCTCATTTAAAAGGCAAAACAACATCTGTTGAATTGCAGCACGAGGCTATGGATTTATGGGTGAAGAAGTATTCATAGATGCAAACATATTCCTTGAAATCTTTCTTGAAAATGAAAAAGCCGATAATTGCGAGTTTTATTTAAAATCTTCGGCTGGAAAAAATCAAACTATCACTACAACTGATTTTATCATTCATAGCTGCTTATTGACAATATTAAGAAAAACCAATTCATTAGAATTAGCAAGAAACGCTTTAGTATTCTTCTCAAATTTATACCAATTAAAAATAATTGTGCCTAGCATTGATGACTTAAGCAACGCATTAGACTTAATGGGACAAAGAAATCTCGATTTAGACGACAGCCTTGTTGTTGCATGCATGAACGGCCATGGCATAACAGAGTTGGCTTCTTTAGACAGGCATTTTGACAAGGTTAAAGGCATTAAAAGGATTGAATTGTAAGCAGTTACAATATTTACAATAACCAAAACATTTATATAGTAGTGGAATATTTTTATTCCACATGGAAACTTTTATTTCCACATAAAATGTTATTCAGCGCATATTTGGAAGCATTGCTGGGAAGCAAGGTTAAGGTAAAGATTTTGAGAGCTTTGCTTAGGTTTGATACTAAGACATTTACTTCAAGAGAGTTGGCTGGGCATATCCAAGTTTCCCATACCGCCGTGTTAAAATCTTTAGGAGACTTGCAAGGAATGAATATAATAAGAATAGAAAGCCACGGAACATCTAACTTGATAATAATAAATAAAGAAAGCTGCTTATATAAAGAACTAAAAAGGCTTTTTGATTTTGAGATCCAAACTGTACAGCAACTAAAGGAAGAGATAAAAAAAATTTTGCCCAAAGCAAAGTCTGTGGCATTATTTGGCAGTATTGCTATGAAAAAGGAAAGGCTTGACAGCGATATAGATGTTTTAGTGATAACTCAGGACAAATTCAAAATAAATGAAATTATAGCAAAAAATCAGGAGGCATTCATCAAACAATTTGGGAATGTCATATCTGCCCATATAATGACTGAAGGTGAATTTAACAGGAAAAAGAATACACCCCTTATTAAAGATATATTGGAAAGCCATATCCTGATTGAAGGTGATGAATTATGAAAACCAGAAGTGTTGATAAGCATAAATATAGAAATTACCTAGTAAAGGCAGACGAATTTTTTGATATGATGAATGATAGCTTTGCCAAAAGAAAATTCAACCCTACTGTGCTTAATGCAATTCATTGCGCAATAAATTCGGCAGATGCCTTGACAGTTTTTTATAAGGGGGTTAGGCATGCTGGCGAAAGGCACGAAGATGTCGTGGCTTTATTAAACACATTAGGACTGCCGGATATGCAAAGCAAAAACAGGCAATTGCTGGATTTGCTGCGTATAAAGAATAGCGCTGAGTACGAGGAAAAGTTAATGACCGAGACAAATGCTTTGGATTCAATAAAAAACGCTGAAAGGTTCTTTAAGTGGGTTAGGGATATGCTAAAAGAATGATTGGGAATCCCGCAACCAGTCATAGAAGATAAGATAAAGGAAAGGCAAAAATTAGATGGATTGTAGTCAGTTACCATATTTACAATAACCCAAACAAATATAAACAATGAGTAATATCAATTCCTTTCATATGTCAGAAATCGAAGATTTCTGAGCATCTTAAAAACCACTGAAAGTACAAGAAAAGATAGTTTACCTTTATTTTCATATATTGCTAAGGTGGTTTTTAATACATAAAAAAACTAAGTAAAAACTAAGTATATACTAAAATATATATGTTTTAGTATGCAACAATACCAAAAGCTTTAAATATGAATAATAATAGTTTAGTTGAACAAGAACGCTTCATAAGAGGCGTTGCTACATAGTATAATATTCAAAGCAATATTATGCTTATAAAACAAAAAAACACTTGGAGGTGTTTGTAAGATGAGATTTCAAAAAGCTATAAAGAGGATGATTGCATTAGGAACAGGAGCCATTATGGTGGGCTCAAGCGTGTTTGCAGCAGCAGATTTGGCTAATTACCCGTCGCCATTCGTAAAGGACGGAAAATTCAGCGGAGTGCTAGTCGTTGGAGACAAGGCAGCTGCAGAAGACGTCATAGGAATTTCTGACATTGTTTCAAGCCTGCAGTTCGCAGCAACAAAGAAAGCAGCAACAACCGCAGCAGGAACTGTTGCAGTTGAAGGCGATGCTTGGCAAGTAGGAACATCAAACCACCTTGAATTAAGCGAGGATGGCTCAACAACTGACACAATAGAAACACTAAGAAACATCACAACATATATTGATAAGAATAATTTAAAGGCATTAGCCTCTGGTTCTGTATCAAACAACAAGGTAACCTCGCCTTTTAACCAGTATTTGTATTTGTTAGGCCCAGGATCAGGAACTACATTGGATAATGGTTATGTGATTTACAGTGAAAATGATGGTGATGTCTCAGCAGATTTCCTATACTTTAAGTCAGGAAGGGAAATAGCAAGATACCTGATAGAGTTTACAACGGCATTAGAAAGCGATGTTGACGACTCAGCTGGCTCTGCATCATCAACTGGCTTGTTCCTGACAGACTATCAGGATGTTGATCTTACATTGTTTGGCAGGAAATACACAATAGTAACTGCAAAGAGACAGACTACAGGCGGAAGCGAGATGGTCCTGACATTAATGGGCGGTGCAGGAAAAGACACATTGATTGAAAAGCAGACAAAGACTTATACAATTAGCGGAAAAGACTACGAAACAACTTTAAATTTCGTTGATGCTGATGAAGCGCAATTTGTCATTAATGGCCAGACTTCAAGAAAAATGAAAGACGGAGACACGGACAAGCTGTCAGACGGAACAACAATCGGAGTAACAGATGTGCTGTACCAAGACTATGCCGGAGGTATCCACAGCGCAACATT
>JAGVXR010000074.1 GCA_018303645.1 Candidatus Woesearchaeota archaeon | reverse complement strand
TGTAAAAAATGGCATGCATAGGATTAAAATCCCGGTAAGGCTTGGCTATATAATGGATTCTGCCGAAAAGATAATTGACAGGCAGATTAAGGATATTGACAAGGTTGATTTGAGCTATCTTTCAAGTTTTGACTTTTCCGCTTCGGCTGTAATGACTGACAATGAAGAGGTTTTGTATAAGATAGTTGACATAAAATCAAATATTGATTCAGAGCCTTATACCTTCCTCTTTGCGGAGAAATACAGCCTTAAGGACAGCGGCTTCAATTATGCGCCAAGGCTTTCTTTCATAGGCGATGTCAAGGCTTCAGTCGGGCAGCCTGTTTCAATTAAGGCCAATGCCACAGACATAAATGATGATGTCTTGAAGTTTTCCAGCAGTTCGGACTTGTTTGACATAAGCGAGCAGGGCGACATCCAATTCACGCCAAATAGCGAAAGCAGAGGCATGCATTTCGCGACAATAATTGTAGAAGATTCCAAAGGCATGAAGGACATGCAGGTAATGAAGATAGAGGTAGTATGATATCAAAGAGATTATTTGCAGTCTTTATTGCAATTCTTGTTAGCATGAGTTCTATTAGTGTTGTGTTTGCGGAAGAAGGAGATGAGCTTAAACCTGATAATCCTGAATATTATAAACAAAAAAACCCAAATGAATGGGATTATGCAAAAATTGAGTTTGATAAAGTGCCCATTGATAAGTATAATCAAATTGATTGGGCTAAGGTTCCTGATGATAAGTTAAAAGAGATAAAAAAACCAGAGGCCTTAAATCCAGATACTCTTCAGAAGATGGGCGATAAGGCTGGCAAATTAGATTCCAATGTTCTAAATAGAGCCCTGCAGAACAATCATGCTGGAGGAGAGTTCATTGGTGCGGCTCCTCCAAGTTTTAGGTACGGTAAAGATGGAGACACAGTAGTGTTAACCACCAATAATGGCCCTGTTAAATTGCCTGCTGATATAAACCAGAAGCCTGCTTCTTACCTAGTGGAATTTTTGCCTAATGGGGATATACTGGTCACAAATATCGGTAAAGATGCTAATCCTAAAAAATTATCAATGAACGGAAACGAGGTTTTGATATATAGTGGAGGAACTGCCCGCATGGGAGATGGCAAGCTCGTTTTGTCTGAGGGAGCTTCTATGCCAATCAACTCCTTGGCAGGAGTATTGGGGATGAAACTAGAAGTATCGAAAGGGACTGTTACAGTCGAAACAGATAGAAACAATCCAAACGAGATTACCAGGGCATCAGGGACTGGTAATTATCATCTTATTCAGGCAAAAGCAGAAACGACAGAAACAACTATAATTAAAGGGGATTTTGACTGGAGAGTAAAGGATAACAGTCTTCGTTTAAATGATGGCGCGTCTGCATTAACCATCACTGAGCGGCAAAATGCCCTGCCAATAATTGTGATGGCAGAGGCAGAGAAGAGAAGTTCTTTGGATATAAACTTTGTCACAGAAAATGTAAGGTCAAATCCGCCGCCTGAAAAAAAAGAAGGGATGCCCACTCCTAGCATACTTTACCTAAACCGGGACACAGGGGAAGGAATGCTTTATGGTTCAGGAAAAGCAGGTTTTGTCAGCGGTTTAACCGGAGATGTCAAAGAAGCCAGCGATGCAGACAAAAATAAAGTCTCGCTTTACATGACTACTATAGAGAATGCTTATGGGGGAGAAGCTTATTTCAACCCGAATGTTGGAAAAGGAGTAAATCCCGTAATTCTCATTACAAAGACTGATTTTACTAAAGTAACTACAGATGTTGAAAGGGCCAGGTTCCCAATAAAGCACACTTTTGAGATTAAGGGTGGAAATGTTTTCACAAGCAAAGCTAACAATGGAGCAGAAGGGGGCTGGGGCTCGTTCGGAGGAAATTGGTACGGTTTCATTGATTTTGCCAAGAATGCTTTTAAGAATTCAAACTTTGTTTCCAATGAGAGATTGCTGCCGGTAATACAGCTTGTCGAATCCGGCGGCATACCTGGGTCAGGAGCAGTTTCTGATGTGAACAAATACATTGCATCCCAATCTGCAGGCAGCCTTACAATGGTTCCGACAGCCCAGGGGTATAATATGATACTTCCGGATTACAAGAGGAGTATCCTGACAGGAGTGAATAATGAGGGTATAGACGCGTCCATTCTGGAAAAGCCAACTTTCGGAGAAAACCCTATTCTCAAGGAACAGGCAAGGTTGGCAAGTATGCTAGGGCAGCCTGCAACACCCGGAGGAATTGAAGGTGCAAGTGTTCAAGCTGGAGCTGCGGAAACAGGCATAACTGATGAGAGTACTGTAACTAATTTATTGAAGTTACTTCCAAATAAGCCAGATAGTCCATTGCCAGGAAACCCTGCTGATTGGAAAGTGGTCGACGGGAACCTTGTATGCAATAATGATAAAGGATGCCTGATAGAAGGAGGTGGTGGAGGTATTCCTTATACAAAAGGAGACACAATAAACATACCAAGTAAAACTGTAACCAGCGCTTCCGGTCAACAGCAGAGTGAGACTCTAGTAGGGGATATGGAAGGCAGCCCGGCTCGTGAGTATGGAGATTCCACAAAACCACCAGCTGCGCAGACAGCAATTCAAAAACAAGGAAAGGCAGCGGCTCCGGCTACAAGACAGCCATCAACTTCTCCTGTACCCATTAGCTATGAATCCGAATCTTTGGAAGATTTGAGACAATTGTTGGATGACTATGGAGCAGGAGATCCTGTTCAAACAGGCAGCGAGCAGCCAAAGATTCAGAAAGAAATAATAAAAAAGCTTGGAAGTGAAATGAGTCAGATAGAAGAAAACTATTTTGATCAGGAAGCGCTGCCTGATTCAGCAAACCAGAAATTGAACAAACTAAATTCAGAAAGGGTTGCCATAAGCAAGGAGCTTCTATTCAAGGCAGTGGAAGGTGGCTCTGTATTGGGGCTAAATAAGGGTTCAAGCGATAATGTCAAATACTTTAAGACTGTATGGAATGACATGGTTTTACAGAAAAAAATAGAAGGAGACTTGCTGGACGAGACATCGCCCATATTTGATGCGAAAACAAAGAAAGCTGTCGAAAGTCTTCAAAAAAAACTTGAGGTATCTGCCGGTGGGATATTAGGTCCAGAGACGGTAAAAAAATGGAGTGCTTCTGAAGAAAGTTTTAGAACTTTAACACAAGCTGGACAGGGTATTCCAGAGTCTAAAGAGGCTGTTAGTCCCAAAGATAAAAAAGCCGCTATATTGGTGCCAGCTGAAATCCAACAATCTGTAGCTTCCAAAACAACTGTAACAGTTCAGCCTCAGGAATCACTCACACCCATACTTCAAATCTCAGGAGTCAACATATTGGTTGATAGATTTGGGACAGCAAAGGCTAACATAAATGGGAAATTAGTTGATGTAGATATAAATGACGACGCTTCTGGTTTTACTTACTATGATGACCAGGGAAAAATTGTTTCAGTAACTGCCCCAACATCTGAAAATCTGCCGGCTGCACAGGCTCAAACAGTGCATAAGGTAGTATACGATTTAGGAGCAGACAATCCAATCATTGACGGAAAAGAGGCAATCCTTGTCGGCAGGCAGGGAGACAGCGATGTATACAAGATCGGAGACAAGCTGTTTTTAGTCAAAGACCAAACGACAAATGCAGTAGAAGTAAAAGAATCTAAGCTAAAAGATGGCAACACAGTCTATTATGATGCAGAAACACTTTCCTTATTGGAAGTAGTTACACCTCCTTCTCCTCAATCCAAGACTCATAGGGTTACTCAGGGCGAAACTTTAGCGGGAATAGCCCAAAAATATGGAAAAAATATGAAAGATTTGCTAGCGGCGAACCCATCAATAACCGATCCGAATAAGATTTTTATAGGTCAGGAAGTTGTAATCCCCTCATTTTCCGGATTTCCGCAGGACACAAGTAATGAAGTCTCAACTTCTTTGGCAAATACCAAGCCTTATTCGCAGTCCTCAATTTTAAGCGCTTTTAAAGCACTTGAAAAAGCACCTGATAATTCAGAAGAGCAGAAAATAGTTTTAAAAAAAATGTATGATATGATGAAGGCTAACAACGATCAGCGCTCTGCAGCACTGGTTGCATTAAGACTAGCCGAGTTTCCTGAATATACGGGCTTTTCCAAAGAAGCTAGGGATTTTTTTGTAGCCAAAGCTGAAAATACCCAAAATATGAATCATCCAGAATCCATGCTTTTAGCAGAGGATCTTAATAAAGCAGGAGAAAAAAGAAAAGCTTATGACGTTTTAGTAAGTTTAGTAGAAAGGGATAGTAATGCAGGTGCGTATGATAAAGCTGCAGAAGCAGCCCAGCAAGCTGAATCTATCTCGAAAGATATAAACATCAATTATGCAGTTTCTCCAGATTTATTTATTAAAGCTGCTAAAATTGCAGAAGATAAAGGCGATTTGTATGGCGCAAAATTTTATGCAGAAAAGAGTGGTAACATTGTGGAGGTAAAGAGACTTGAATCAAAAATACAAAATTCATTAGCTGAATTCAGCGGAAAAAATGTAGTATCAGTTGGTTTTAGTCCGAGATCAACAGATGAGCTTTCTAGGGAAATAGTTGCGGCAATTGAAGGGTTTATGAAAGGCCAGAATGGACCGCTTTATTTAGCTTCTGAGGAAAGATTGGGGATTGATATAGCACAATGCCCGGAAGTAGCTCATACATCATTGGCAGGTGTTGGAATTGACTTAAAGAATCTCATGACTCAGACCTATCATCAATCAGCAGATAAAAGCAAATGGGTTGGAAAGCCAAGTGATATTTATGATGGGAGGAATGAAGTGTTCTTCCAAAGGACCTTGAATTTAGAGCAGACCTTTAGGGAATTGGGGACATGGACTTCAGGATCAAGCGGCATAAAACCAGGGGCTGTAGCAATTCTTGATTTTTATGATAAGGACAGGCATACTGTAGTTGTAACAAAAGTAGACGAGAGAACAGGAGAAATCCTAGAAGGATATATGAGGGATCCTTTTGATAGGTCATCTCATGCCATGATCGTGGATTTTCAGGTATGGGAAAAAAAAGCATTTGACCCTTCAACCTCTTATACTAGAAACTATAAAGGTATAAGGGGATATGGTATAGTTCCAGGCTCTGTAACCGGAGTTAATGTTGCAAAAAGATAAACCATATATGCTATTTATGCTACATGATTTAAAAACAAGTTATAAACAATATATCCCCAATATTTCTATTACAAATAACAGATTACCATTAAAACATCTGTTACAAATATTAGATAATTATTCTGAAATAAATTATAGAAAAACTGTATATAAAATCTTAATTTCTGTAAACTTTAACAGAAAAATATATAAAGCAGTATATAAATTATTAGCTTAATGGATAAGGAATTAAAGCAAAATATGCTTGTTTTCTATACTTTG
>JAGVXR010000073.1 GCA_018303645.1 Candidatus Woesearchaeota archaeon | reverse complement strand
ACCAATTCGCGCAAAAGGTGGCTTACTCTTGCTTGCGGAGCGCCTTCGTGGACAACATTCCTTTTGCTGTCCATCACAACAACTTCTTCGCCTTTTTTCCTTAACATTCCTGCAAATGGCTTTGAATTCTTGAATACAATTTTATGTATTTTCTTAATCAATTCCAATGACAGATGCTCTTTTGTATTTCGAATGTATGATATGGCTTCGTCAACACCCAATGCTTCGGCAATGTCCTCTTTGGACTTATTAGGCCACTTGTCTTTTTCCAGAAGGTCTTTTACCTCTTCCTGGGTTAATTTGCTTCCTTCTATTGCATTTGTGTTGTAGGTGAATATTTTTGAGAATTTTTTCCAATTAGCTTCTGATAAATGGCTTATTTTTAATGGTATTTGGGATTCAAGCTTTCTTATTGCAGCTATTTCTTCGCCTGTGAGCTGAACCTGAAGCGGGTCCTTTATGATTTTGTACTTGTGGATTTCCTCAAGGATGAGCTTTTCTGCAATTATTTTTCTTTCTTCCAATAAACTTTGATTTAAGTCCTGTCCAAGATATTTTCTGAATTTGTGGACTTTTTTGCCTTCCCTGTAGGAATGTGAAAGGAAATACTTAATCCTTTTCCCGACTTTTCTTCTTTCTATGTGCATAAGTATAATATATTTTAGGTGTTTTGTAGTCACCCATTTGGATAATACTTTTTGTTGTAGCAATTATCACACATTCCGTCATGCCAATCGTTATTGTGGGCAGAGATTTTCGCTTTGCAATTTTTGCAGTTAAAGTCCATCTCTTCGTCATGCTTCATATGGAAAGTCCGCATTTTGATTTTCATATCCTCAGAACTCACGCTTTGGGCGAAATAGCCTTCCGACCAGAATTCATCTTGGTTTTTCTTTTTCATGCTTCTTCAACTTCCGATTCAGTCATTATTTTTGGCATTTTATTTGTCCTCAAAGTTTAATTTCCCGCATTTTGAACATTCATATTTTTTTATTACATGCAATTTTCTTTTACAATTAGGGCATATTGGGTTATCTTTAGCCCTCCAAAACTTAAATATATTGGCTAACGCAATGTTTAAGATTAACCACACCCATAAAACAATGCTTAGAAATGGTATTCTGATCTTGCTTAAATCAAATACTTTAAAATAATCTAATGCCAAAAATATTGATACAATAAGTAAAACTATTTCTCCAGTTCTCTCTACTGTTCGTTGAATTTTAGGGGAGATTATCTTATCTATCACTGTAATCTTCCTCCACAAAATTTACAATTTTCCATGTTAGACTCATTCATATTATTGCAGTAGGGACACTTCTTTTGCAATAAATTTTTTAGAAGCTCTGCTAATGCTATTCCACCCAATATTCCAAGCAAAATTCCTACAAGTTTATCTCCATCATTCCTGCTCATGTCCTGACCTCAACAGGAACTCTTATCTTTCCTGACATTAATCTTGGGAGTAATGAATCTCTGATTTGTGATAAATTATACTTATTAATATCGTTTGTTTCTATCTTTGAACATATTTTGGAAGCCATCCTAGAAAAGTTATCTGTAATCTCTTTAGGAGGAATTAAAATGCTTATATTTCTAATACCTTTAACATTTAAACTAGAAAAGATAGTTCCAGCGTCAGTATTCTTATTAGTTTGATTATTCCCATAAGACGATAAGAAATAATAAAATAGATACGCTACATTTATTTTATTACCTCTAACTGCCGTAATATTCCTTCCTATTCCTCCCTTAAACCAATAAGGTACTCTTGCAATTTTTTGTCCACCAGCATTTGTGAAAAGTAAATCTCCTTCTTTAACTAAGATATTTTTTGTCCATACTGTGTAATCCTCCTTAGATATATAATAGGGATTTGAAATATTTATACCGTGCTCATCTGTTAAATTATAAAATTGGAGCAGCATATCGCCATCATATTTCTGCTTAGGTTTTTTCGTATGCAAACAATCAGTAACTATCGCAACTTCTGGCAATTTTCCAATTTCCCACCCTTTCGGTATCTCTCCCAATTCAGAATCAACCATCTCTCCGCCTGAGCTTTTGTATGGCTTTCCTTTTTCATTTGGAAAATCAAAGTCAACAAACCAATGCTTGAAGATTGCCTGCCCGATTGCCTCTAAAGTTTTGTTCATTTGCTGGTTGAGTTCGATTTTAAAATCTAAATCTGAAAGAATTTTTGATATTACCTCTTGTTCTTCTAACGTCGGTAGTTTAACAAATAAATCTGCCAATAATTTTGTGGTTAAACTTCCCCTTGAACTTTGTGCATCTGAAAGCTGCCTTAATTCATCATATCGAGATAATAAATTGTAAAACAAGAAGAATGGGATAAGTTTTCCTTTATTGGCTCTTAATACCACAACAGATTGATTTATGTATGTATCTATCAAGCAGAAAGAGGGTTGCCCTCTTGTATGCCCTTGCCCTGCTCCTGCAACGACAACATCTTCTTTTTTCGCAAGTCTTGTACTGGAGTTATCTACTCCAAATTTAGTAATTTTTCTTTCAGTGTCTCTTATGAAGGTTTGTCTCGTTTCTCCTGATGAGAGCCATAGAAGATTACCATTCCAATATTCTTCTTTTCTGGTATTTGGAGTTCCTCCGCTGAATATTTGTAAAGTTACATCTTTTAATCTCTTAACTTCCCAATCTTCAGGAATCATTCCTATTTCAGTTTGCTTGAATTTTGATTTAGTCATCATGCTTTTTATCATCATTTAGTGTTTGGAGAATATCCGTTAAACAGTCCCTATGCCCCCAGCCCTCTGCGCTTCTGTCCACAATAATCATCAGCCTTTTTCTATATACTGGGATAAATTGCGGATTTGCATTGAGCATCTTAACAATATTTTCAAATACGGACTCAATGCTTGCATAAAATGATTCATACAAGTCTCCAAACTCATTTTCTATGTCAATTCCTTTTTCTACATAAAAAATCATTAGCTCGATAATATGCGCGGGATTTTTTGATATTTTCCTAAAATCAGATATCGCTTTCTTTGCTTCAATAAGTTTTATCCTGTCATCTCCTAAAGCTTCATTGATTTTCTTTTTGTAGTATTCCAAAGTTTCATTAATGCCACTTTCACCTTTAAGCTTTGCTTGCAGCCATTCGCTGTTTTCTTTTCTTAATTTAGCAAGGTCAAGGACAAGAGAATACAGCTCGTCATTGTCCAAGCTTCGCAATTTTCCCTTTAGCTCAAAGTTTTTCATATTCCCATTTACCCTAATATCAGATTGCTGATTTTCATCTTGTCTTTGCCTTCTTCGCCCAAAACTTTGATGTGTCGCCCAGATGAAACCTTATCTCACCTTCTGCTGTTCCATCATCGTTTATCTTCATCCATCCATCGCCATTTGCAGAGTCGCACTCATCGTTTCCTTCCCATGTGAAGTCAAAAATAATTCCTTCTCTATTTTTCTTAAAATCTCCCGACATTGAGCCTTGCACAAGCCCAAAATGAAACTCGCCCATTCCGGATTTTTCTACTTTGATGAATGCCTTTACCTCTTCATTAACATAATCGTTATCAAAATCGCTCATTTTTGTAATGCGCCATGCTCCAATAAAATCTTTTTTTCCTATTCCAGTTTGCTTGAATTTAGTTTTTTGCATTTTTGCCTTAATATATACCGCATACCAGCAATATTTATATACTACTTATACTACTACTCATTTAGTGAGTAAGTCCTGTTGAACGGATGACGCCTCAGGAATGGAGGTCAGGACAAGTAAGCAGGGTTCACTTTTTCTTAAATAAGTCATTCTTTTCCACCTTTATTTTGTCTCTAATTATGCTGGTATAACAATCACAATCTCCCTTTAACTTTGCTGTATTATATTTATAGCCAAATGAGCCGCATATAAAGTCCGTAACGATAAGCCCTTGATCATTGTATGATATTTCATGCAATATTTCGACATCCGGAATAACATTAAAAAGGCTGAAAAATTCCGTTTTCAGGTAATTTTCAAAATTCATTTTCTGATTTGGAGACATACACTTATCCAAGCAAATTTTAAGCTTGTGGCTTTTATCAATATCTACAAGAACTTTCTCAAGAAGAATTTTTATTAAATAATTATATAGTATAGGCAGATTATCTTTAAGCTTTTGTTGGGTCAGTTCTTTGTTTATTATTAAAGAATAAATATTAAGATTAATGTTTGCTATCCTTTTAAGGAACATTTCTCTTATTAAAACTGAAGAATTTGAAAATTTTAATTCTGCAATTTTCTTAGTTTTCTTTTTTAAGCCTTTCTGCCTGATTTCTTTTGGAATTCGGCAATATTTAGTATTATCAAATTCTTCCATTTTAACGGCAGTAATTATAAAATAATCGCTCCCATTGCTCATTCCCATGTCCCCACTTTCATCAACATAGATTATGCTCATTTTAACCCTCAGGAATCATTCCTATTTCAGTTTGTTTATATTTTACCTTTGATAGAACCATTTGATTAATCTTTCTTTTTCTTGTGACTTCTAAAAGTAAAGTTCCAAATTCTTTCTTTCTCTCATTTTTCAAACAGCCCCATACAAACAGGGCACGGCTGCACAACGCTTCCATCTTTTGCGATTGCCATAAAGTACGTTCTGCTGCATTCTCTGCAAACTGTCCTCTTGAGGTTTGCTTTTATATTCTCTTCCGCTATAATTATCCTTTCAATGCGTTCCATCTCAAAGCCTGTCAGCCATTTTTTAGTCTGGCTTGGCAATTATCTTTAACTAAATCATAATCTCTTTTTCGCAATGGATAAACTCCTTGCAGATGTTTAGGCACATCTCCTACTGACAGGCAGATATTTGCTGTAACTAGCCTCATCAGCAATTCATTTGTCTTGACTAAACATTTTTCATCGCTTATATCTTTCCTGCATTTAGGGCAGATTATATCATTTTTTACAATAAGTGTTTCTGATGCATTTTCAGGCAAATAGAAAATGTACCCTAATTCAACCTTTCTTGTTCCCTTGCCGCATTCCAGACATTTTATATCCATCTCCATTTTATCAGCCAAAAAGGAAAGTTTTATATATTTTTGATGCTCTACTCTAGTTTAACAGGTAAAACCAGGCAGACAGTGTACCGTATGGTGCACGCAAGGAGTTCTGTTTGGTTCTGTTTTTTCTACCAAACATTGTATGCCTCCTGCTGTATCTGCAACATATCAATGAATTCTGAATTGTCATGCTCAACTTTCTGGAAAGCTGCCCAAGCAAGCAAATCAGCAAATTGCAGCCCAGGCCATGAATGTGAATAGCTATGCTGGATTGTGACCTTATATATCTGAGACTTTTCTCTTAAGCATTTTTCAAAATATTGGTTGAAATCTTCCTGAAGCATCTGTTTTCCTTTTGATTTGTCGATTCTTATTTCAACATCTACACCCTGCAAAATAATGTTTCTTGCAAGTTTTCCTGCTACGAAATTATAGCACTTATGCCTGTCATTCTTTAAGAAATCGCTATATACCTTTTTCTTTTCCAAGATCATATGAAAAACTTGCGCATTTTTGACTAAATTGAGCTGATTGAGCGCGTATTTTATAGTCTCATTTTTGAGGTTATTTGCCTTGAACTCAGAAAATACCCTAAGCTCTTTTTTGAACTTATGCCTTCGCATGTTTTTTACTATTCTTTCCAAAGGGGCTGGATTATCAATTAACAAGGCAGAGATTATTACAAACCTAGAACATCCTTCTTTTATACCCAAATCTCCGCTTTCATCTATGTACATAAATTTAAACATATTCACACCTCATACCCAATCCCTTCCAAATTCTTCTTTATTTCTTCATCAAGCTTTTTTCCTTCTTCCATCTGCTTTGATAATTCAGCAGTCAATCTTTTCATTTTCTCTTCAAATAATTCTGTGTCTTCTTCCTCTTCTTCTGCTCCGACGTATCTGCCAGGAGTTAAAATATGTCCGTGCTTTCGTATTTCATCAATTGAAGCAGATTTGCAAAACCCTAAAACATCAGAATATTTTTCCGCCTTCGCCTCTCCAAGCGTGATAAGTGTCAGATATTTTTTTAACATCTTCGGCAGTTAATTCCCTGTGCCTTCTATCGTACATTACTCCCATTTTACGAGCATCAATAAACAAAACTTCTCCTCTTCTATCTCTAAATTTATGATTTTTTTTATCTCTAGCAACAAACCAAAGGCAAGCAGGAATCATTGTATTATAGAATAATTGCGATGGCAAAGCTACCATGCAATCAACTAAATCATTTTCAACAATATTTTTTCTAATATCTCCTTCTCCAGAAGTATTTGATGACATAGAGCCATTGGCAAGAACAAAGCCAGCAATTCCAGCAGGAGCGAGATGATGAATAAAATGCTGAACCCAAGCAAAATTAGCGTTTCCTGTTGGCGG
>JAGVXR010000079.1 GCA_018303645.1 Candidatus Woesearchaeota archaeon | reverse complement strand
TGGGATTAAGCTAAACAAGGGCGATGGCGATTATTTCATAAAGCTGATATTCGAGGACAGGGCAGGGAATTCAGTTGTTATAGAAAAAAATGTCAATCTTGATACAAAAAAGCCTGATGTAAAGATAACAAGCCCGCCAAGCGGAGCATTAGTTTTTGAAAATGTGGCCCATGAAGTTGATATTATCGGAAGGACAAAGCCAAATGCCAAAGTTCATTTATATGTTGATAGGACTCCTTTCAGCTCTTTTAACCTGACTTTTGAGACAAATGTGCTGCCTTTGCCTGTATTTTCGGTAGATGAGCTCCAAAACATTCCGGAAATAGACCTCGACGCAAAATGCCGGCTTAATGTAGCCTCCAGGTCCTTCTGCAGGACAGGAGCTGATTTTTCAGAAACTGCCGATGAGAACGGAAATTTCAAGTTTAAAAGTGTTGATTTGACTGCATTTTTTGGAGGGGCTGCGCGGCTTAGGGAAGTGCCTGTAACTGAATTCAGGGATGAAAGGCTTGAAGAGGGCAAAGACTCGAAAACAACAACGCTTGTTGTGATAGCAACAGACGCAACAGGGCAAAGGGGCTTTGCAACCCAGAAGGTGAATATAGGCACATGCTGGAGCGGCAACCAAAGCTGGGATATAATTCCATTGACAAGGTTCCAAAGCCCGACATTCCTGAGCACAGAAAGAATGGCAGAAGGCACTGAAACAATCTATTTCTTCTTTAATTATTCCTACATAGGAAGGGGCACAAGCCCGATAATAACCGGCATCAGCCTAAGCAAGGCATGCGGCACAAAAGAGATTCTTGACCCAAGGTTCAATATAAGCTGCCAGGTGATGCCGAGCGGCGTACCCACAAGACATCTCAAGCTCAGCAAAAATGAAATAGAAAATACAGTGTCTTACTCTGCTGCGCAGCTTGCCAGGTTTCCTGGCATGGATGCATTTTTGGAAAAAGACTGGAAGAATTTCTTAAACGCGATAAATAAAGAGCTTACATTCCCGATGAGAGTAAGGATAACCTACAAGCACGATATTGACAATGACGGCATTTTAGAGACAGAAACCCAAACAACATGCGAGCAGGTAAGCTATGCTGTTGACAGCACCATAATCGACCCAAGGAAATTCATGCCAGACTGGCTTTTGTTTGATTTTGTTGACTTCCTTCAGGACTCAATCAAGTCCTTAACCAAGGTTCAGGAGCAGATAGACAGGCTTGTTGATTTTGTTGCGGTTGGCTGCCTTGCTTCAGGCGGAGTAAATTTAGTTGTTCAGGTTTTCAGGAGATGGACTGAATTCTGGGAGGAAAAATCGTATTTAATTCTCAAGCTTACTGGCGGCACTGTAAAAGGGCTGGAGATTTTTGAAAAGAATCCATTGAAGCCCGCTAAAGCAGATGACAAGGATTATTGTGAGAACACTATAAAGAGCATAGTCACGAAATACGGCGCTTTCAAATTAAAATACGTGAATGACCTAGACTTGAAAAGATGCTTCCCTGCATCAGCAGGCTGGTGGGCGACAGAGGCAAGCACGTATAGCTGGATGAGGTACAGCTGCGACAGGATTTTCGGGCATTCAGCCCCCTCAAAGTGGACAGAGACAAAAATTGATGGCGAGCTGTCAAGAAGGATTCAAAGCATTGAAGGCTGCCCAATCGACGAAAGTGAAAGAGGACAGCCGTTAAGGGTAGAGAGATGCCTTGATATCATTTCTTCATTTCCGCAATTAAGAAAAGAAAACTATGGGCAGGATGATAAATGCTTCAGGGTGAGCACAAATAAAGGAGTCAAATTAGTGAAACTTGGAATACCAAAAGAGGGTGATGTGTATCAACTCGAGTGGCCTAGTGGTGTAGCAGAGTTTAATATTGAGTATGCAGTCAAAAAGGATGATTTCAACTATATAACCAATCAGCCAAAGAGCTGTCAGGAGATTTGCGATGGGGGAATAAAAGGAAAAAAAGCTACTGTAAAAGTTGATGGACAAAAAGTCGAAATAATAGAAGATTCAAAGGGAAGTGGCGCTGTTGGCAAATGCTTGACTGTACAAGACTGCAGAGCTTTGAATGCAGAAGATAATAAAAATAAGGTATTGATAGAGGGCGAAAATCCAACATCTAAAAAGAATGAGCCAGAAACTATAAAGTTTGCACGCACATGGGGCTACACAAATGGTTGCTTCTACGACCCTAACTCAGAAGATTTTAATTCAGTCGATGTCGTCAGTAAAAATCCGGCAACAAAGGTAGGGTGCTGTTGTATAAGCTTTAGTGGGAAAGGTATCCCAACAAGTTATTACCAGCCAGATGACAAAGACCCTGCTGACCCTACAAATCCGGAAAAGTTTGTGCATGAATCAAAATCAACTTCCGGCAAGCCTCCTCAAGGGACAAAGCCTTCCTCTAATGAAGCAAAAGATGACCCGCGCTATGCTGACATGAAATGGAGTTATAGATATTGGAAAGAAAAGTTCATTGCATCAGGAGCTAAAGACGGCAAACCGCATAATGAATATAACAAAAACAGGTACATTGAAGAAAGGGATTTGCCAGCATGCTTCGGCCAAAACCATTGGCTGTATGATAATCCGACTGGGCTTGCACTGGGTGAGCCTGAAAGAGTTTTAACAGTCGACCCGTTCAAGGACCATGTAGCTGCAGTGCAATGCGCGCATTTGGCAGGATTAAGCAACAGGATTCAATTCCTCAAGAATTTAATGACTTCATTGTCAACATGTTTGATACAAGTGAGAACAACCGGAAAAGGCGATTCTGGAGCCTGCAAGGAATTGTTCACGCAATATTTATGCAATGCCATCTGGCAGGTTGTGAATTTAATTATCAATAAAGGCTGCGTTGGGTATGAGCCGCCGCCTGATTTTGATGTGCAGAGCGAGAATGTAATAGAGTCCGTAAAGGCTGGCTTCAGGAGCGTTTCTGAAAGCATTTCAGACTTTCAGACATCAATAACAAGAGAATACGGAAATGCAAAGCTTAACGAGATTCTGGGAACTGGAGAAGAAAGCATAGCAAGAAAAGTTTGCTTGGGAGCATTTGGCTATGACTGGAATTTAAATGTAAAGAATATTGTTGATGCTGCATACACATCGCCATTTGCAACATTAGTTCAGGCAATAACAAGGTCAAGGGAATTTTTAACAGTGGATCCTGTATCCTTAAAGCCAAAGTACGAGTACAGGGCTTCATGGATAATCAATCCAGGCTGTGATTTTGAAAGGTATGATGTTTACCTGGCTTGTGTCGGAAGAAAACAGCTTGACTTGTATCCAAATCAGATTAACTGCGGCGCTGTAGGAGCATCTTCAATTGGATATTCAATACCCGGGCCATCGGTTGGCTTAAGCCCGTCAGTTGGCTACAGCCAATGCGATTGCATTGGGCTGCCTGATGAAAAAACAAGGCTGATATCTGGCGGCAGAAGGCTGAAGATGAATGTCTTGGAAGACACATCCATTCCTTCCAACAATAGGGTGATAGAAGACAATTACAGGTATGACCATCTCAAGTTTGTGTTAAGGACAGACAGGAAAATACCCGCCAATGTCAAGCCGAACTGCTTCCCAACAGGATTTGACGACGGCACGTTCTATTTCCCGATAATAGAAAAGTCAGCAAGAGACTTATCATATTTTGACTGCAGGGTTGACGCATTATCCGGTGCTTTAACATGTGGCGGTGGCGCTCAATTTGGCAGGGGCACTGCAGAGTTCATTGACATAAAAATTGACAGCCAAAATGCGCTCGGCAGGGAAGAATTGGCTTTTTTTGCAGGCGACCCATTAAATATTGATGTTACTGTAAGGAATGTGGGGCAGAACAAGTGCATAATTGCAAAATTTGACGATAAAACATATTCAGAGGTAGTAACAGAAGGTATTAACCAATATCCGATAAGAACAGAACAAATAACTCTTGGCACAAGGCCAGAATTAACAACAAGCGGCGGAATTGAGGTAAGAAGAGTAAATTTGGCAAACCAAAATGACGAGTCAATATCTGTCAAGTTTATAGATTATGATGACCCGCTAGATAATGCTATCACACTTGGCGCAGGCAAAGACAAAATTGAAATAGCAGGGCAAGCAATGTCTATAGACGAAATAAGAGGTCCGCCTGATTCAAAAGTAAAATTAGGAATTGGTGCAGCGGCTGTAGAGGTTTCAATTGAAAATAATGAGCTTATGCTTAACAAAAATGGAGCAAAGGTAGCTGTTATCTCAGCGCCTGTAAGAAGAGACAATAACGGACGGATAATTAAAGACGAAAGTGAAAAGCACAAAACAAATGATTCGAATGGCCGTGCATATGCGGAAGGCACGATAAGAATAAGCAAGCCAATAGACACCCTTCTGCCAACACAATTGCCGCAGCAGCAGGGAAAGACATTGTCCATAGGATTGTATCACACAAGAGATGAGTTAGGCACAGGAATTGAGTCCTGCAACCAAAACGAGGCTGTATTGACAGCAAGCGGCACTCCGCAGCAAAGAAACATAAGGATTGCGGTGCAGCAAAAGCCCACATCGCAGCAGCTTCCACTCATAAGGCCAAAGAATATGCCATTGCCATCATTTAAAAAAGAGCAGATTAGCACAATCACAATAACCTCAACAGTATTCCATCGTGATGGCATAACCTCTGCTGAGCTGAATTGCAAGGGCCCTGACGGCAAAAGCATCAACCTTGTAAAAGGAGATCCCAAAAGCAATAACGAGTATGAATTCAACATAAATCCAAGTAATTTGGAAAGAGCAGGCAAATACACATGCCAGCTTAAAGCCACTGCCGGCAACAAGCAGTCTCATCAGGAAAATGTTGGTTTTGAAATGCAATGCGGCGGAGAAAAAGATGTTTATGGATTGTGTAAGCCAATAACAGAATGCCAAGAAAGCAGATTCATAACCTCTTCAGGAGGGCTTTTATGCTATGGGGCTAAAGACGAAGAAGTTTCATCAGATGTTTGCTGCAGAACATCATAAAATGCAACAAAAAAACATCATCTTAAATTCTTTGAAGGAGTCTTTTTCCCTGATTTGGAGGAATAAATCATTGTTTGCTTTGCTGCTTGCGCTTCAGATTGCTTTCTTTGCAGCCTTTTCAATTATCAGCTATAATTACGTGCCAAAGATGGTTGAGAGCCAGAAGGCAATAGAAGAGTACATGAGCAATCTGAAATTCGACGATGTTTCAGTCGCGGCAAACATCCAGCAGCAGAAAAGCATCCTTGGGGAAGACCCGCTGCTGATAAGCAGGAATTTCAATGAAATCGTGAAAAATTTCAGGCTATACCTGATTTATATCTTTTTATTGCTGGTTTTTTTCATTTCAACGGGCTGGGCAATCACAAACAGGCTGGTTTACAAAATGAATTTCAGGGCATTAACAAAATTTTTTAAAAAACCTTGTTGTGTCATTGATTTATCTTGGGCTGATATTCCTTTTTTTCTTTTCATTGCTGACTATCCCATTATCCGGAGTTGCTGCCGAAAGCTCAAGGCTGCTGGCAAAATATGTCCCGTTTTTCGCATTTTCAATTATTCTGGCTTATTTTATGTTGATTTCCATCTCTTTGCTGCATAATACGGGATTTAAAAATGTCGTCCAGAAAACATTAATTATTGGAATCAAAAAAGCGCATTATATCCTGGCAGTTTATTTCCTGAATTTTTTTTTATTTGCAGTTTCGATTGCCTTGTTTTATTATTTTATTGAGAAAAACCTGTTTATTTTATCAATGTCAATAACCCTCATGCTGTTCAACCTTGTATTCGGAAGGATTTTTATGGTCAAGGCTGTTGAGAAATTGGACTGATTCATTATTTCTGTTATGAGCTTGCTTCTTTTGCTTCTGCAGGTTCTTCTTTGGATTCAGACTCATTTGCTTTTGAATCTGCGTCTTTTCTAGCAATTTGCTCAAGCTTTGACATTCTCGGATTTTCAGCTTCTTCACCTATATCTCTTAAACGACTTGCAACATAGTCCTTAATCTCTTTTCCGCTATATCCTTCTGCTACCGCCTCTTCGCTTAACATATCCTCTAAAGCTGCCCTATCCTTTAAATAAAGTTTTTTTAGTGAAGAGCCTTTTTCTGAATACCTCTGCTTTGTTGTTCGTCTGTCATATTCTTTAAGCGCGGCAAGCCTTTCATACCTCCTTCTTAATTGTTTATCCCCAGCGTATATTCTTGCAAGTCTAAGATAGTGGTCTCTGACTGTTGCCTTTGTTTCCATCTCTAAGCGTATAACATCACCGTCTTTGTCAAAATCCCTTCTCCAGATATGGGCAGTTTCTTCATCAAAAACAGAGTTCATCAAATCATTTGTATTGACTCCAAAAAGCTGCGCTTCTGTAGAAATCATTTCAAAGGCGTTTGGAGAAGCTGCCAATAGGATTTTGCCGTCTTTAGTTCTATCAACACTGTAAAGGGCATCTTCTGGCATGAATCCTTCCCCTAACCAATCAATATAAGATGGCGGGTAACCCAATGATTTTAAGTATGATGTAAGTTCATTTGCATCTATTGTTTTGAGATATCCCTTTAAGTGGTCTTTTAGGTTTCCTATTCTATGAAAAATTTTTCCTATTTCATTATTTCTGACACCACCCACAACCCTAAAATCGTGAACATAATTTGGCACTGCCGTGTCGCCTCTATTAAAATCTGCCAATCTTTTTCCAAAACTTTCCATAACTCCAGATGAGGAAGTTCTTCTAGGCAATTCCACATACTCGAATTTGTTCGGCATATTTTTAGTTCCTGCATCTAGCCACTTGCCAAAACTATTAGGATTATGCACATTTACATCATCAATCTGAGGAGAAAAATTGCCATATAGCCGATAATTTTCAAGGCTATCTTTATGTCTGTTGCTGTTGTTTGCTGTTACACGCAAGGCATAGACTCCATCATCTTGTTTGATAAAATGAGGCGTTGAAGGGCAAGAAGAATCTCCATAAGAGTTTTCAGTAAGTTTTAGGCGAGGCATTCCTGATACTATGCTTTCAGGAGCAATTTGAGGGATGAACCTAGCAACAGGAGGGCCTCTATATACATTCTTAATTTCCACTGGATAACTTTCCGCCATTCTGGTTTATAGTGTTACTTGTAAGAGAAATAGAAAAATTAAAAGAAAAAAAGAAAGAAATTAAGCAGGTTTAGTGGCTGGCGTTATCTCCGCCTTTAGGTTTTGATACACTTTCTGCTATTGCAAGTCTCTGTTGCAAGCCCTGTATTGCACCAGGTAAGTTTTCGCTTACACTAACCGCACTTCCTTTGTATCCATCCACATCGCCTAACAATTTAGCTAAGTCACCATAAACTCCCATCTTTGTTTCATCAGGTTGGTTTCTTACATCACTCAAAGTTGTCTCTAATCTATTGCCACCCATATGGGCTTCAAAAGCTTCTTTAAGTTCGCTCTCTAATCCTATTTTGTCCCCCCTCTCTATCGCTGCATAAACTCTACCTAGAGCACCTTCACGAGGATGCTTAGCTAAATAATTTTTAAGTTCACCACCCGCTAGCTCAGGACTGTCATAGCCTTTGTCAAATAATCCACCAACGTAAGCTGCAGCAACTCTGTTAAATACTTTTTCTCTATCGCTTTTTGCTGTCGGCTTTAATTCAAATTTTTCAAAAGCAGAATGCGCCTTAATTATGTTTGGTGCAGCTAATTTGTAGCCAGCTCCTGGTTTAACTACCTCAACAATTTGATTTACATAGTTTGGTACTGCATCTTCGTGTTCATGTGTTGCTTTTTCCATTTTCTTTTCCACCCCTTTGTTTGGTTTGTTTTAACGTTTTTATATTTTTTGTTTAATTGTTTTGTGTAACATTGATTTGTTACTACTTTATCATAGTATCACTTATATTTAAGCTTTTCGCTTCTGGAGTATATACTTTGTTTGCTTTTTGCCACCCCCAGAAACTATGTCAAATGTTACTACTATCAAGTAATGTAAATTATATATAAACCTTTCGGTTTGATATATAGTTAAGAATTATTTTCTATATTGTAAATAATACATTGATTTATTGAGGCAAAGATTTATAAATGAATTAAATTTACAAAAATTTGGGGTTGGTTATGCCTAAAAAAAGCAAAAAGCAATACAGCGAGCCAAGGGAAATTAGTGCCCCCAAAGCTGCTGCGGAATCAAAAGAAGCTGAAGTCATGTCCAAGCTGCCAAGTGATGTGCAGGAAAAGCTCAAAGCCATCAAGTCAAAGCTTGAGAAGTTCCAGAAGAAAGTTCTTGAAAAATTTGACAAGTACATAGTTGGAATTGCATTGATGCCTCCTCCTAAGCCAGAGGAAATCCAGCAGTTGCAGCAGATGCAGATGCCACAGCCATCCCAACCAGCTCCTGCAGAGCCCAAACCCGAAGACAAGGACAAGATACATGTTCTTGTTTTAGTTGATGATTCTGACAGCAAGACAATGTCCAAGCTCGAGCTTAAGGACAAGCTGACAGCAATTGTCGAAAGCATAGCCAAGGAAATCGACCCAAATATCACTCCGCAAACTCTGATTCTTTCCGAGCTGTGGCAGAACTGCTTTGACGCAAAATACGAGTTATTGCAGTTGATAGCATTGTCAGCGCCTATTCATGACACAGGCATGCTTCAGGCAATCAAGATTGCGGAAATTCACAAGACAATGGTGCTAAAGAAGTTTGAGAAATACATTGTTTCTTATGTTCTTGCAGGCTCATTAGTGCAGGGCAAGGCCACTCCCACAAGCGACATAGACGTGTGGATTGTCATAGATGACACTGATGTAAAGAAGATGACAAGAGTCGAGCTGAAGGACAAGCTTCGCGCGATAATAATAGGCATGGGCATTGAAGCCGGCGAGCTTACAGCAATAAGAAACAAGCTGAACATCCAGGTTTACATTTTGACGGATTTCTGGGATTCATTAAGGGAGGCAAACCCGGTAATTTTTACATTGCTCAGAGACGGCGTTCCATTTTTCGACAGGGGCATTTTCATGCCATGGAAGCAATTGCTGAAGATGGGCAAGATAAAGCCAAGCGCAGAAGCCATAGACATGTTCATGGGCTCAGGCGAGCAGATGATAAGGCGAGTGCAATTAAAATTAAACGAAATCGGCATGGAGGACATTTATTATGCATTACTGACTCCAAGCCAGGCAGCCCTGATGCTTTATGGGGTAGCGCCTCCAAGCCCGAAAGAAACAGGCTCTTTGATGAGGCAAATATTTGTGCAAAAGGAAAAGCTGCTGGAAGACAAGTTTGTAAAGATACTCGAGAGAAGCGTTGAGATAAGAAAAGCCATAGAGCACGGCGAGAAAAAAGAGCTTTCAGGAAAGGAGATTGATGAATTGCTTAGCGACGGCGACAAGTATCTTAAAAGGATAAAAAGGCTGTTCACCCAGATTGAAAGAATAAGGGATGAGCGCGAGATGCTCAACATTTACGATACCATAACCACAGTAATAAGGGATGCCCTAAAGCTCGAGGGCGTTGAAAAGATAAGGGACAACGAGATAATCCACCTGGTTGAGGAAAAGCTTGTTTCAGAGGGAAAAATGCCAAGCAGGTTTTTGCGCGCAATCCAGGAGCTTATGAAAGCGAAAAAGGACTATGACGAGAAAAGGCTTTCAAAGGTCGAGATTGAGAAAGTGCATCAGGAAGCCAGCGGATTGATTAAGTTTCTTGTGGAGCACATGCAGCGCAAAAGAGGCAGGGAGATTGACAGGCTGAAAATAAGGGTCAAGCACGGCAATAAGTTTGGAGAGGTTATCCTGCTTAACAACACCGCTTACATAATCCACGACATAGACAACGAGGAGAAGGAATTAAGCAAGGCAAAGGTAAATGAAGACGGAAGCTTGGACGCGATTGAGAAAAGCTCTTTGGAAGAATTGGAAAAAGCAATTGCAAAAGCTGAAATCCCGCAAAAAGCTGCAATAAAAGAGCCTATTTTTGAGGACCTTAAAAGGGTCTTTGGCA
>JAGVXR010000019.1 GCA_018303645.1 Candidatus Woesearchaeota archaeon | reverse complement strand
AGCTTTGAATGCCCTTTTGTCCTGTTTACAAATGTTATTGGGATTTCCTTTATTTTAAAGCCATTTAGATGAGTTTTGAACAATACTTCCTGAACAATCGCAGGCCCTTTAGATTTAATCTTTTCTAAATCTATTTCTTCCAGCACTTCCCTTTTGAAGCACCTGAACCCGGAATTGCAGTCTTTTACATTCAACCCCAGCATGATTTTTATGTAAAGGTTTGCGCCCCATGTAACAAACTTTCTAAATAAACTTCTGCCAATTTCCTTTCCGCCTTCAATCCTTCTTGAGCCTATTACTAAATCGGCATTCTTCAATTCATTGAGCATGGAAGGAATATACTTCGGGTCATGAGACATGTCAGCATCCATTTCAACAACTGCATCGGCACCGTGCTCCAGGCAATAGATGAAGCCGTCTCTTCCGGCAGAGCCCCTTCCCTTGTCTTTTTTTCTAAACAAGAGATGTACATTTTTGTTTTTCCTTGAGATTTCTTCAACAATCTTCCATGTGCCGTCTGGGCTGTTGTCATCAGCAACGACAACATGCAAATTTTTGATTTTTAGTTTTAGAATCCTGTCTATCAGCCTCTTTATGGTTTCTTTTTCGTTATAGGTGGGAATCATTACGAAGGTTTTCATTTTCAAATCAGATCTGTAACGGCATTTGCAATTTTTTTAATGTCCCATTCTGGAGGATAGTCGCATCTAGGTTTATATGAGCAATAGTCCTGTCCTTTTCCTGTTATTTTTATTCCTCTATTGTATAATTCAATTTCTGAAGTGCTGGTTGGGTAGAAAAAAGCCACAATCTTCTTCTTCAAAGCAGTTCCAATATGCAAAGCCAAGCTGTCTGAGGTGATTAAAATTTTGCATACATCCACTAACGAGGCAAATTCCATCAGAGAGTTACCGCAGCCGGCATCTATAATGTTTTCTTTTATAATCTGTTTTATTTTTTTATTCCTCTCTTTTTCTTCAGGACCCCCAAAAAGCAGCATTTTAACCCTTTTTATTTTATTTAGCCTGCCTATCAACTCTGTAGTTTTCCCTATGCTTAGCTTCTTGTCGTCCCATCTGCCGCCAGCGCCTGTGTTGATGCCTACAACTAAATCATTTTTCTTTATGCCATTCTTTTTTGCAAATTTTTTCCCAAAGTTAAGTTCTTTTTTTGTTAAATTCAATATTGGCTCCTGCTTTTTGTATCTCAAACCAAGAATGCCATACATAATCTCCTGATATGTTTGCTTATTTTTAGCTTTTAACTCATCTGCCTTTTGCTTTCCGAATTTTGAAATCAAGCCCATATCAAACCATAAAGCAGAATCAGTTGTATATGCGGTTTTTTTATTTTTTAAATATGCCCCAACTAATTTTCCAGAGCCTACTTTTGATGCCAGCTCGCATGCCCTGTAATCATCATCCAGGCTTATAACCAAATCATATTTTTTGTTAATTAGTTTATTTTTTGTATTATCATCAATTAGGAATACTCTTTCTATTAAACTATTGTTCTTCAAAACGCCAAAGGAGTCTTTTTTTGTGACCCAGCCTATTTTGCAGTTTTTGTATTTGGATTTTAAGCCCGGAAGAATAGAGGTTGTCCTGATAACATCTCCAATTGCCCCAAATTTCAATACCAGTATGTTCATCCAGACAAAAGGGAAACGCAGCCAATTTAAAGGTTTCTAACCTGCAATTGTAGGAAATAACTTTAATTTTAGTATACATTTATTATTTCCTAATTGTATAGTATCAAGACATTTGTCCTAAAAGCGTAGCAAGACATATGTCCGCTTTCACAACCACCTTTGAGGTGGTTTTTGTGGTGAAAGTTATGGACATAAGAATAAGGGCAGTGATTTTATCAACAGAAGGAATTAAGACAGATAGGGAAATAAGCTCCTCATTTGGAATTTCTGAAAGAACATTAAGGCGCTGGAAGAAATCATATAGCGCATCTGGAATAAGCGGTTTAAATCCAAATTCTACCAAGCCTGTTAATTCTTCCAATCAAATGCCAAAGGCATTAGAGAGCAGAATTATATCTTTAAAGCAGAAATATCCATCTTGGGGTGCTAGAAGACTCAAACACCAATTCAACCTACTTGCACATTGGACAAGTGTCCACAGAGTTTTGAAGAAGCATGGCCTGCTTATCAGAGTCAAGGCAAAGCCACAGCCTTGCAAGCGATTCCAAAGGAAGCATGTTGATTCAATGTGGCAAGGAGATACATTCCAGTTCAGAATTCACGACGTGGGGAAAGTGTATGTGACAGGATTTAATGATGACTGCTCAAGATACAGGGTGAGGTCAAAAGCTTATCTGAAAAAAGATGCAGACAGCGCTGTAATCTGCCTCCAATGGGCTTTACGCAATGGAAGAGTGCCAAAGCAGATTTATTTGGATAATGGAAAGCAGTTTGTTGCCAAAGACTTCAAGAATGAAGCAGAGAAGCACGGAATAAAGCTGATCTTTGGAAAGCCGTACCATCCAAGAGGCAGGGGAAAGATTGAGGCTTATCACAAAGCTCTCTACCGAGAGCTTATTTCTTTGAAGAAATTCAAATCGCTTAGCGATTTCAGAAAGCATCTGTGGAAATTCGACAAGACAATCAGTACAACAACTGGAGGAAGCAGGAAATACTTGGCTGGAATACTCCGGCAAGCGTTTACAACAACAAAAAGTATTTTAACAAGCAAAGGAAACTATTGAAAAAGCGGACAAATGTCCTGCTAACAAAAGCGGACATAAGTTAAGCTACTGTACACCTAATAAGCAAATCACAACGAAAATGTATGAATATTAGTGTGATTTGCTATGCATCAAAATATGGCCAATATTGATATTTATTTTATGGCATCCGATAATTATTTAAATTGATGTGCAGCACTAGAAAAAATGGAAAACCGCATTATAGACAAAGTTAAACTTGGGAAGAACGTAAAGATTTACAATTTTGTAAACGTATATGGCTGCGAAATAGGCGACAATACAAAGGTTGGCAGCTATGTGGAAATAAGGGAAAATGTAGTGATAGGGAAAAACTGCAAGATACAGGCTTTTGCCTTTCTGCCGCAGGGGGTTGTTTTAGAAGATGATGTTTTTATAGGCCCGCATGCCTGCTTCGTAAACGACAAGATACCAAGGGCAACAGTAAACGGAATGCTGAAAGAGCAGGGCAAGGATTGGGTTCCATTAAAGACTTTAGTGAAAAAAGGGGCTTCCATAGGCGCCAATGCCACGATACTTGGGGGGATAACTATCGGAGAGAACTCCATTATTGGAGCTGGCTCTGTTGTAACAAAAGACGTGCCTGCAAACGTGATTGTGGCAGGCAATCCAGCAAGGGTTATAAAAAAATTGTAATAAAATGCAAATACCGCTTGTAGACTTAAAGCAGCAATATCTTGGAATAAAGGACGAGATTGACTCGTCTATTCAGGAAGTCTTTAACAATACAGCTTTCATTCTGGGGAAAAAAGTCGAGGATTTTGAGGGTAAATTTGCCAATTTGTGCAATGTAAAGCACTGCATTGGGGTCAACAACGGCACATCTGCATTGAGATTGGCGCTGCTTGCCCTAGGAATCAAAGCAAATGACGAGGTAATAACAACACCTTTTACATTCATAGCCACGGCAGAAGCCATCTCCCATACAGGCGCCAAGCCGGTTTTTGCCGACATAGACGAGAAAACTTACTGCATTGATCCGGAAAAAATAGAGGAAAAGATAACAAAAAAAACAAAGGCGATAATGCCTGTGCATTTGTTTGGGCAGCCTGCTGATATGGCTCCAATAATGGAGATTGCGGAAAAAAATGAGCTTAAGGTTGTAGAGGACGCTGCCCAGGCGCATAATGCCCTATACAAAAATAAAAAAGTGGGCTCTATTGGAGATGCAAGCTGCTTTTCATTTTACCCCGGAAAAAACCTCGGAGCGTATGGAGAAGCAGGCGCTGTCTGCACAAATGACGAAGATTTGGCAAGAAAGCTTGTGCTGCTGAGGCAGCATGGAGAGCTAAAAAGGTATTACCATGACTTAATAGGCGACAACTGCAGGATGGAGGCAATTCAAGGCGCTGTGCTTGGGGTTAAAATAAAATATATCAATGAATGGACTGAAAAAAGAAGAAAAAATGCGCAAATCTACAATGAATTGCTGGAAAAGCTTGACATTGTGCTGCCTTACGAGGCAGGCTATGCAAAGCATGTTTACCATGTATATGCCATCAGGGCGAAAAAAAGGGATATGTTAAGGGATTTTCTGGGCAAAAATGGCGTATCAACGGGGGTACATTACCCTATTCCGGTGCATCTCCAGAAAGCCTATTCATTCATGGGCTTAGGAGAAGGCTCGTTTCCGGCATCGGAAAAAGTTGCAAATGAGATTCTATCGCTTCCAATGTACCCGGAGCTTTCTGCTAATGAGATAGATTACGTTGTAGGGAATATCAAACGCTTCTTGTCTAACAATTAAAATGACAAATGCTATACTTAAAAGATTTCTTGGATGGTCCTTGCCAACTAGGATTGGGATTATCATAGGGATTATAGGTCTTATTTTTGGGTTTATTCCATTATACCAATACTTAGAAAATAACAAAGATATAGTAAATATAAATAAAAATATAGCTGAAATGAAAGCTGTATGTCAAGGAAAAACTGATAATTGTTTAACAGAACAAGTCGAATTTTCTAAAGAAAAAATTTTAAGATTAGCCAAAACTTTAAATGAAAGTGCA
Source organism: Candidatus Woesearchaeota archaeon (assembly GCA_018303645.1). Lineage (GTDB taxonomy): Archaea > Nanobdellota > Nanobdellia > Woesearchaeales > GW2011-AR4. The sequence goes on along the minus strand of JAGVXR010000019.1, from coordinate 20,491 downwards.
AAAAACAATTTTGAAAAGGGATTAGCCGCTTTTAACTTGGGAGAGTTTAATAGTGCAATTTACCTTTTAAATGAATCTTTTAATTCTAAAATTGAGCCAATAATATCTTCATTTATTATAGGGGCGTCATACTCTTCATTAAGAAAATACAATGAAAGCATCTATCATTTTGATAAAACCCTAGAAATGAATTCAAATTTTTATCTAGCACATTTTGGTAAGGGTATCAGTTTATTTGAGTTAGGTAAATATGAGGAAAGCATAAAATCGTATAATAAAGCACTACAAATTAATCCTAATTTTAAAGAAGCATACACCAATAAGGCTGATGCCCTAAAGGAATTAAAAAAATATAAAGAAAGTTTAGAAGAATTAGATAAGGCATTAAAAATAGATCCAAAATTCAATGTGGCTTGGAATGGCAAAGGAATCACATTAGATAACATGGGAAAATTTAATGAAAGTCTAATGGCTTTTAATAAGGCATTAGAACTGGATAATAATTATAAAGAGGCTTGGTATGGTAGAGGATTAGCGTTGCTAAAATTAGGCAAATACAATGAGAGCATAACATCTTTCAATAATGCTTTAAAATTAGATCCTAATGATATACAAACATTGTATGATAAGGGTTATGCTTATTTTTTATTAAGTAAATATGAAGATAGTTTGTATCTATTTGATAGAGTTTTGGAAATAAATCCCAGAGATGTTAAGGCTTTGATTATGAAAGGTATTGCTTTGAATTATCTTGGAAGACATAAAAAGAGTCTAGAATCACTTAATATGGCATTAGAGATTAACGCTTATTCTGAAGAAGCATTAATTGAAAAAGGCATATCATTAGCAGGACTGAAATGGTTTAATGAAAGTGTTAAATTTTTTGACAAGGTATTAGATATAAATCCAAATTCTAAAGAAGCATTACAGAACAAAAACATATCATTAATGATGTTAGATAGATATCAAGATGTTACAGAGAACGATTCTGGTTCTTTATTTTATGATTGTCCCTATGTTAAGAATAGGAATGACATTAATAAAACTTTGCCTAATGGTACGCTAGCAATTATGGTTGCGCCAGAAGAATTAACTCTAGGAGAGGACCATTATGTACTTGATATGATTGACTATGATGATAATAGTTTTTTAGAACTTTTTATAACTGGAACTGAAGTAATAAAGGTTAGAATGCATGATTCAAGTAATTTAGAATTCACATTGAGTTTTAATCATAAACTTCCATTAAAAAAGTGGACCCATTTGGCTGTAAGTTGGGGAGAAAATGACTATATTAAACTTTATGTTGATAGTAAAGTAAAAAGTTCTATTTCAATTAAGGATGCAAATTTTAACATACCACTTAAGACATGGTATATCGCTTCTTCTCATAAAAAAGAATCCTGTCTTAGTGGTTCTTTTGATGACTTTATTTTATGGGGGAATATTTTAAATCAGTCTGAGATATACGAAGAGTATTTAAGTAAGAAAGATAAAGAACTTCCTTAGAATTAAAAAATTATAATGAGGTTAATGTCCAATAAACAATAATATTTATAAGTTGTTATCCTAACCTTATTTTCTATGCTATTTGAAGATCAAAAGATGTACCATTGGCAAAACCTTAAAATGAGCAGGCTTTTCATAAAATTTCTTACAAGGCTTCTGTCTTCAAACATCTTTGCCAAGCTTCTTTTTGGAGTTGATTGCGGCAGAAGCACTTCAGATTACCAGATAGGATTCTCTACAATTCTCATGAAAAAGGCATTGAGAAAATATGTTAAAAATAATGACAAAGTGCTTGATATCGGCACAGGCGCATGCGCAATACATGGCATTTGGCTGAGAAAGAATATAAATGCCAATGTAACTGCAACTGAGATAGATGACAAGTGCGCAAAAAGCGCAAGGATTGTGGCAAAGCACAACAAATCCGACATCAGGATACTGAAAAGCGACTTGTTTAAAAATGTGAAAGGAAACTTTGACTGGGCTGTTTTCAACCCGCCTTTCAGGGACATGGAAGACAATAATGGATACAAAATAGTTGAAAGATTTCTGAAAGAATCTCCAAGAAAAACAAGGATGATGATTGTTGTGAATGTATTTTATGTCAACCAGAAAAAGATAGAAGAAATTATAAAAGAAAATAACTATAGAATGATAGACGTTGTTGCAAAATTTCTTAACCCTTCAAAGGTTTACGTGGTGGAAAAGGCGTTATGAAATTAGAACATATCTTGCATCAGATGGCACATTGTACATGATTACATTTTTGCCAATGTATTTGTAAGGCACGTCCAAAAATTCTTTATTGCCTGTTGCGAACTGGATTTTGCCGATTTTTTTATTGACGTGCTGAATTAAAGTTACCTCAGTGGAAAAATAAGATGGAAGATTGTTTTTGATTTCAAGCACAAATTTCTTTCCCTGTTTCTCAGTCCTGCCTATTGTTAGGTTCTCCCTTGCCTTGTAGTACTTGATTATGTCGTCAGCGCCTGCAAACCATACATCATCATATTTTTGGAAAAAATCAAACATATCTGTGATGTAGCCGGGGCATTCAGCGCCATACTCAGGAACGTGCCCTGATATCAGCATGTAATCAGCGCCATTTTTATGCCTTTCAGTAAAATCCTTTCTTATTTCCATGCAGTTAGCCTTGTCAAATAACTCGCCTATGCAGATGCCCCAAAAAAGCCTTGTCGGCAGAAAGAAGTCAATGGGGGCGTTTGGCACAGGCCATTCCCGTATCCATTGTAGGTATTTGGATGCTGAAAACGCAACTTTCTCCAGTGTTCCTTTGCTCGTGGCGATTCCGTACGGGGATGCATAGGAAAAAACGTGGGACAATGGAATTTTGCACTTCCATTTTTTAATCCATATTTTTTCGGATTTCTGGACTTCATCACATATTCCGCCTGCTCCAATCAGGTAAATCCTTGGATGGGTATTTGTATGAGGCAAATACGAAAGCCCCTCCTGAGCAAACTTCTTCCTTAATGGTTTTCCCACGCCAAAAAAGCAGAATAAAGTGCTTAAAAGCGTGGATAGCATTGGATAACTTTTCAGGCAGAATATCCTGTTTCCCAAATAACAGAACCTGTGATAATTTATGCCGTACAAAGTCCTTGTAGCTATGGCAACCTGCACCCATTTTGGGATTTTGCCATTTATCCTGTAAAGATAGTCATTTATTTTTGCATCATCAGTAATTGCATTTAAAGCCATTTTTTTGTTGCCCTTCCATCTTGTGATGCAGGCGTTAGACACAGGTTCGGAGCTTAAATGCAATATATTCCTCAGCTTGTGTGGATAGGAAAAGACAGAGGCTATTTTATCGACGCTAATTTTGCCGCCAAAATACATGCCCATTCCCCAGTATGCCCTGAGAGAATGCGCAGGATGAAAACCTTGCGGTTTTCCGGTGCGTTCCCTCTTGTCAATCTGAGCCCAGTAAGGCTTTTTAGCTTCAGGCATGGAATGCCAGCTTGCACCAAAGAAATTTTTGCCTTTTTCTATATGGATTCCGTCATTCGGCAGAGCCAAGTAAGGGCACATGATAAAATATGCATTGCCTTTGCAGAAATGGGCAGAATAAGGGTGCTTTAATGTCATTACCTCGCTTTCACCCATAACATTTGTAAAAAGCTTGTTGGCAACCAAATTTTCATTAAAATTATCAAGCCTGTACCATATCAACGGGTCCAAAAATTCAGCCCTGCTGCCATCCAAGCCTGTTGCCTCATCATACTTAAGCTCTATTTCAGCTTTTGACATGATGTTTTTGCCGTCTGGGCTCCAAAAATAATAAAGAATCCCTACAGGAAGGAATCCCTCTTTTTTGCACATGCGTCCCTCCACATTCAGCACACCTTTTATTTTGAATATCTTAACAATGTTGGAATCACAAACGATGCTCATTTCTGCATCTTTCATGTCTTTTTGGAAAAATAACCTGCCTCCGGAAGCCGCCAATTGCAGAGGCCCGCATTCATAGCCATTTATTTTGATTTTTTCGATAGCATAGCCTTTTTTCTCAAACAATATTGACACATTGCCGGTGCTTATAATGAGAGAGTCATCATTTACAATATCAATACTTTTTTTAGGGCCGGAATAAGCTCCTGATTTTTTTCCCCTCCTATGCAGAATTTTAATATGCTTTATGCCGTCCTGATTGATAACCACAGCCAGATGATTTTGGCCGATTTCATTTCCATACCCGGATTTTTTTGAATGGCCACTGACATGCACCAAGTCAAATAAGAGTTTCCTGTCGGCATTGTCAACAACTTTGATGCTGCCAAAATCCGCATCATCGGGAAATTTCAATTCATCAAAGCTTATCAGCATCAGGGAATTCCTATTCAGGGGATATGCATTCAATATTACTGATTCTTCTTTCATTTGATTGATGCTGCCAATTCGTTGAATCTTTTGCCTATTAATCTCCACGAGTAAACTTCTTTAACCATTTTTCGCCCGCTTGAAGCCAGCCTTCTTCTTAAGCCCTTGTCAGACAACAGCCTTATGATTGCGTTTGCCAGTTGCCCGGGGGATTTTTGATTTACCAGCAATCCAGTATCATTATGCTTTATTATGTCTGGAATGCCTCCGACATTGCTTCCTATCACGCAAGTTCCTGATGCAAGCGCTTCGAGGAAAACAATTCCAAGCCCCTCTGTATCGCCGCTTTCAGTGACTATGGAAGGTCCAACAAATAAGTCAGCTGTTGCATAAAATTCCGGCAAATGCCTGTTTTCCACACTTCCCGCAAATATGATGCTGCCATCAAGCTTGAGGTCCTTGGCAAGAATCTCCAAGCCCTTTCTTTCAGGGCCATCTCCGATAATGACGAGCTTTGCATCAGGAAATTTTTTTATTACATCCTTCATGGAGGATATAAGGTATTTTATTCCTTTTTTTTCAACAAGCCTGCCAACAGTCAAAATGAACTCTTTTTTTACACCTAATCTTTTTCTTAAATCTTCATTTTTATTCCTCTCCGAGAAAACGCTTAAATCAACTCCCATCGGGATTATTTTTATATCTTTTCTTCCTGAAATTTTTAGGAGCTTTTTTTTTGTAAAAGAGCTGTTTGCAGTGCAGAAGTCAGAATCTTTAATTGCCAGGTTTGACAAAAATCTGAAAAATTTGGATTTCAGCGGGAAAACATCCCCTGCATGCGCAGTAGCAATGTATGGAATTCCATATAGTTTTTTGCACAGGTAAGCCAGAAATCCCTGAGGCACTATCCAATGCGCATGTATGGCATCAATTTTCTCTTTTTTTATCAATCTTGCCATATTCAAAAATTCAAATGCGAATAGCAAAGGCAGCTGCAGCACGGCCAGCTTGTATCTTTTCAGGTTTTCCAGGATACCTCCCTGATAGCAAACCCTTTGCATCCTGTATGGCACAAAATAAGGAAACCTATAAACCTTGAGGTTGTCCATTAATTCATACTTTTTAGAGCCATAAGAATGAGGCACTAGCACAGTCACATTATACCCATGGATAGATAATAGCCTGCTGAGTACAAACACAAAACTTGGCTCGGTATCATCTTTCCACCGCGGGAATGTAGTGGCTGTTACCAGTATGTTCATTTTTGCCATGCATTAAGAAAACAGGCATAGGTTTAAAAATATTGTTAAACAAATATTATCTAATAAAAAAAGCATTTAAATCGGTATATTTAAGGCCTGAAAGAGCTTTGCGAATTCTTAAAAGCTTATCGCTTAATGATATCTACTATCTTGCAAAATATGCAAAGATCAGCAGCAGCATGTAAATTAAAGATGCTGCTTTTCGATAGAACTACACAACTATCGGCTTAGGGATAGGTATGATAAACTTGCCGCCGCTCCTGGCAAATTCTTTCTGCTCTTCTATTATCTCATCGGCAAAGTTCCAGGCAAGAATAAGCAGATAGTCCGGCTTGTCCGATAATAATCTGCTCGGGTGGAGCACCGGAATCTTTGTGCCAGGCGTGAAAAGATTTTGCTTATAATGGCTATTGTCAACTATGTAATCTAAGGTTGAGCGGCCTATTTTCATATAATTAAGCAAAGTGTTCCCTTTTGCCGGAGCGCCAAATCCGCATATCTTGTTTCCTTCTCTTTTAAGCTTTCCAAGCAGCTGGGTAAGCTCTTTTTTTAATCTGATAATATCCTTGGCAAATCTCGTGTATGTGCTTATGTCATGAAATCCTTTCTTTTTTTCAAGCTCAAGCAAATCATTGATATTTCTGTTTATTTTTCTTTTATTTTTCATTCCGATATAAAACCTTATTGAGCCGCCGTGTATTTTTGTCCTTTCAGCATCGAACAATTCCATTCCATGCATTCCAAATAAGTATTTAAGCGGCTTTATCAAAAGGTAATATACGTGCTCATGATAAATCGTATCAAATTCCTTTTTAGAAATTAAATCAATTAGGTAGGGCGACTCAAACACGGCAAATCCATTAGGCTTGAGCAGTATTTTCAGAGCCCTTAATAATCCGTGCAAATCAGGAATATGCGCAAAAACATTTGTGCCGATTACAACATCAGCCTTTCCATATTTCTTGGCTATTTTTTTTGCAGAATTCTCATTTAAAAACACATTCAGGGTTTTAACCCCGTTGTTGTTGGCTATTTCTGCTATGTTGGAAGATGGCTCAATTCCCAATACATTGTATTGTTTTCGAGCAAAATTTTTAAGAAGAGTGCCGTCGTTGCTGCCTATTTCCATCACAGTCGAGCCTTTGCTTATTCTTTTGATTATTTTTTCCGATAATTCTTTGAAATGGGCCCTCAATGTGCTTGAGGTTGATGACACATAGACATAATTCTTAAAAATTTTCTCCGGGCTGACAACATATATAAGCTGGACAAGAGCGCATTTCTGGCAGAATCCCGCATCAAGCGGATAGTATTCTTCATTCTTGCTGAGCTCCTCCTTTTTAAGAAATGAGTTGGCGAGCGGAGTCCTCCCTAATGACAAGAACTTTATGATTTCAGAACTGCAAACCCCACATTTACCCATTTTTGCATTCTACCATACTTTCCAGTTTGCCTTCTCATTCCATATCCTATTGAGGGACTCATAATCCTTATAAGTGTCCATCGGATGAAAAAAGGATTCATGCTTGTATACGGCAACCTGCTTCTTTCTTGAGAGATCAGGCAGGATATTTTCCTCAAACATGCAGTCAGTCTTTATCAAGTCAATGAACTCCCGCTTGCACACCATAAAACCGGCATTTATCAGGTCCTTAAGGGGAGGCTTTTCCTTGAAATTTATAACCTCAAATCCTTTATTGATTTTAATTAAGCCGTATTTTGATACAGGATGCACCCCTGTTATAGTAACCATCTTGTCCTTGCTTTTGTGGAATTTCCAAAGCTGGTTAATATCTATATCCGCAACTCCATCGCCATATGTAACCATAAAATCTTCAGAGTCCAAATAGTGGCTGATCTTCTTTAATCTTCCGCCAGTCAGTGTTTTCTCCCCTGTGTCTACGCAGCTTACACTCCAATCTTCAACTTCATGTTTTTTTGGAAAATCAATAGCCCTTTTTTTAAGCTTTAATGTAAAATCAAAATTTTCAGTCTCGTAATTAAGAAAATATTGCTTGATCATGTCGCCCTTGTAGCCCAAGCACAGTATAAAATCCCGGTAGCCGTAATGGGAGTATATCTTCATTACATGCCATAGTATCGGCTTGCCGCCTATCCTGACCAGCGGCTTTGGGATGAATTCCGTATGCTCCTTTAATCTTGTTCCCTCTCCGCCGCACAGTATAACAACCTTTGTCATTTTCTTGTTTTTTTCTTATTATTTGGCAGCCAGCCTGTACCTTATCAGCCCTACAAACATGTCCCAAACAACCCCCATTCCCACATGGGAAGCGCCTGCAAGCCGGTCCCCGTGCTTTACAGGAATGCTCAAAATCTTGCAGCCAAATTTTGATGCTTTATGCAGCATCTCTACATTAATGTTCCAATTTTTAAGCTTGGGTTTTATTTTTTCATAGACACTTCTTTTAATTATTATTGGGTAGCCGTTTATATCGCTTATTTTTAAGGAAAAAAAAAGCCGCACTAGCATGCCATAAATGACCGAGAGAATCACTCTTGTCTTGCTACTGTATTTTAATCCCCGGTCTCCTTTGCAGAAATCAATATTATTTTCCCTTGCAATCCTATAAAGACGCACAATTTCGCTAACCGGCACTTTTCCACCTGCGCATGTAATCCCAAAATAGCCCCCTTTTGCTATTTTCAGGCCCCCTATTACGCCACCTCCGAATGTCTGGTTTGCCTTTAGAGTAACCTTTTTTATATTCTTCTGTTTTAAATTTTCCATGATTTTACCGGTGTTATCTGTTGAGCCGTTATTTACCAATATCAATTCCAGCTTAATTTTACTATTCTCAAATTCTTTTAAAATATTCCCTGCAGCGGTTTCTATAACATCCTCTTCATTGTACACTGGCACTACAAGAGACAACATGAATAACCCACCTGCGAGAAATGCCGCTACTTTAATAAATTTTCTATGCTAAATTACGTGTTTCTAAACTAACTAAAACTAAAAAAGCTTTATAAACAGACCCCCACCCATTATCCATAGTTGTCAGGTGTTTTTATGGCTTTGTCATACCCATCTTTAAACATTGTAAAAGAGGATATTGCGGGCATAAATAAAAATCCCGCAAACGATTTTTCAGATCTCGAGGGCAGCAGCATTTTAATTACAGGGGCAGCTGGCTTTGTATGCAGCTATTTAGTTGATGTGATTGCCTATCTTAATGAAACAAAATTCAAGGATTTCTGCAAAATAATTGCAGTTGACAATTTCATAACTGGGTTTCCACGTAACCTTGGGCATTTAAAAAATAAGCCCTATATCAAGGTTATAAATAAGGATGTTTCAGAGCCATTTAATGTAGAGCCCGTTGATTATGTTGTTCATGGAGCGAGCATAGCCTCCCCGTCATTCTACAGAAGATATCCCTTTGAGACTATGCGGGTCAATGTGGATGGTACGTGGAAAATGCTGGATTTGGCAAGAAAACATAATGTTAAAAGCTTTATGTACATGAGCAGCAGCGAAGTATACGGCGATCCATTGCCTGAGTCCATACCAACGCCGGAGGACTATAGGGGCAATGTTTCCTGCACAGGACCAAGAGCTTGTTACGATGAATCCAAGCGGTTTGGGGAAACTCTCTCAATGAATTATTACAGCACATATAAATTGCCTGTAAAAATAACGCGCACATTTAACGTCTATGGGCCGCGGCTGTATTTAAATGACAAGCGCGTTATTCCGGATTTGCTAAGCAACGCATTATCTAATCAGAACATTATTTTGTATAGTGATGGAAAAGCCACTCGAAGCTTTTGCTATATAGCTGATGCAATTACTGGTTATTTGAAAGTGCTTTTATCAGGATTCAATGGGGATGTCTTTAATGTTGGCAATGACCAAGAGGAGATATCAATGGCAAATTTAGCAAAGCTGATTATTGGATTGACAAACCCAAGACTCAAGGTAATCCACAAAAAGAGCTCGGAAAAGGAATATTTGACAGACAACCCCCAGCGCAGGTGCCCTGATTTGACTAAAATCAAGATGAAATTAAAGTATCATCCTGAATATTCATTAAAGGACGGACTTAAAAGTACAATATTATGGCACAGATTTCAGAATAACAAACAAAAAATTTAAATCAGAACTGAAATTCTAAATTATGATGAAAATAGCCATTATCGGTGTGGGGTATGTCGGCTTGGTTTCGGGGCTATGTTTTGCAAAAAAGCACGAAGTCATTTTTGTAGATGTCGATGCCAATAAAATTAATTTGCTGAATAAAGGTAGAATACCGTTTTACGAGCCTAATTTGAATGAATTGTGCCGGCAAGTTTCCAAAAGAGCAAAATTCACAACAGATTTAAGCAAGGCTGCTGATGCTGATTTTATATTTGTTTGCACCGGAACTCCAACCAAAGGAAATGATATTGACTTAAGCCACATAAAAAATGCCTGCAAGTCTGTTGGCAAGATGATTAGGGGCAGGAATACCTACCCGATTATAGTCATAAAGAGCACCGTGGTTCCAAAAACAACATCAAGCGTTTTGCTCCCAATTTTGGAAAAACATTCCAAGAAAAAGGCAGGAAATGGGTTTGGCTTGTGCGTGAATCCGGAATTCTTAAGGGAAGGGAATGCCGTAGAGGATTTTCTGGAGCCTGACCGCATTATAATCGGAGCTTCAACCGAAAAAGACAGCAAGCTTTTATCTGATTTCTATAAGAAATTTTTTAATGATGTCTATATAGCTGCCAATAACCTGAATACCGCGGAGATGATTAAGTATTGCTCAAACGCCTTCTTTCCGCTGCTCATCTCCTTTTCAAATGAATTTGCGGAAATCTGCGAGAGAATTCCAGATGTGGATGTCCATGCAGTCTTAGACGCAGTAAGCATGGATAAAAGAATAAACCAAAAAGTAAATGGCAGGTTCCTGCACCCTGGCATTGTGAGTTATTTAAAAGCTGGATGCGGATTCGGAGGCAGCTGCTTTCCGAAAGACCTCAAAGCTTTGACCAGCTTCATTAAAAAAATGAATTATAAGCCGGAATTACTCCAATCGATATTGTCCATTAATGATTCCAGAGTGCAGGGGATATTGAATAGGATAGAAAAAAGGCTGGGAAACCTCAAAGATAAAAAAATATGCATTTTAGGATTGTCATTCAAGCCAAACACAGATGACATAAGGGAGAGCCCCTCAATTTACATGATAGAAAGATTATTAGAAAAAAGCGCGAAAGTATTTGCGCACGACCCGGTTGCGATAAAGAATGCCCAAATGCACTTTAAGGATAGGAAAGGCGTCGTATTCTCTGAAGACATATCAAAAGCTCTGGAAGCAAGCTCCTGCTGCATTGTGATGACTTCATGGGAAGCTTATAAAAAACTTGACCCACAAATATTTAAAGAAAAGATGAATGCCCCTTTATTAGTCGACTGCAGAAGAATATACGACAAAGACATTATGAAAGATTATGTGGATTATGTAGGCATCGGCTTAATGTCCTCTGGCAAACCACTAAAATGAAATGCGGCATTTGCGACTCAACCAGTTTAATATTCCTGTTTAAAGCAAAAGACCATGACAATCTTTCTTCCAAGCATTATTCGCTATACGAGTGCAAGAAATGCCATACTGTCTCTATACAGCCTGTGCCATTAAAAAAAGAGCTGGCAAAATATTACAGTAACAGCTATTACACATATAAATATTATGGGCTGATGAATAAATATTTCCTGCGCCTAAGGGCAAATAAAGTACCAAAAAAAACCTCAATTCTCGACGTTGGATGCGGAGAAGGCTCATTCCTGGAATTGATGAAGAGAAGAGGCTATGAATGCTGCGGGCTTGAGACTTCCAAAGATGGCGCAAAAAAGGCAATGCTCAAGGGGCTTATCGTATACAACGACATAAAAAAAATCAGAAAAAAATTTGATGTTATTACTTTATGGCATGTTTTAGAGCATATAACAAATCCTGTTCCTTATTTAAGGCAGATAAGGAATCTGTTAAATGAAGAGGGGCATCTTATTGTTGCAGTCCCAAATTTTGACAGCGTGCAGTCCAAGCTTGGCAGAGCTATGTGGTTTCACCTTGCTCCGCCGCTGCATGTTTTCCATTACACTCCGAAAACTATAGAATCCTTGCTAAAAAAAGGGAATTTTAGAGTGATTAAGATTAAGCACTTTTCTTTGGAATACAACATATTTGGCTATTTGCAGACATTTTTAAATCTGTTTAGGACAAAAGATGCAAATGTATTGTACAAGCTGCTGAGGAGAGACTCATACAAAATTAATGCGTCATTTATAACCTTATTGGCGCTTCCTATTTTTGTCCCAATATCAATTATTATGTCGATAGTTGAGGCAATGCTAAAGAAAGGGGGAACTATTTTGCTGTATGCGAAAAAAGACTAAAAAGATAGCAATAATATCTTATGCAGTCGTGATTTTCATATTTTTAATCCTTTCATCGGATTTCTATCTTAGCAAGAAGAATTATGCCCCTTCCAGCGATGATTTCTTTGGAAATCCTTCAAGATATGCCGGACAGAATACTGAGTTTGCTGGTCCTGTTCTGAACGCGTCTGAGCAAAGCTTTTACATGACTGTCAATAAAAAGCCATTAAAAGTTTATTACAGCGGATTTGAAAAGCCCGTGCTTGGCCAGACTTACGTAAGAGTGAAGCTAAACAGCGACGGAACAGCCGCTGCATTGGAAGTGCATAATCTTTCTTACAATTACCTGAAGTACATAATTTCATTCCTTGCATTCTTTTTGTTTTTGTTCATATTTTTCAGGGAGTGGAAATTCAAAAAATGGAGGTTCGTTGAAAATGCCTGACTGGCTTTCCCATATAATAATTGGATTGTTAGTTGCTGAAGTTTTTAATATAGACAAGAAAGGGCTTGTCGTGCTCGGCTCATTATTGCCTGACTTTGTTGTCAAAATAAACCTGCTGCCTGCTTTCTTTCATGTGAATGACAATCTTCTTTTTGTCACTCGCTTGTACCATTCTCCTGTAATGGGGCTTATAATTCCCGCAATCATTGCCCCCTTATTCAAGTATGACTGGAGAAGAACATACATTTACATTATGCTGGGGTTTATGCTGCACCTTTTTGCGGACAGCTTTACAAGACATTACTATGACGGGATTCTGCTTTATCCCATTTCAAATGGCTTTTTCTCATTTAATGTTTTATGGCCGGAGCAATACTGGATAATACTAATCGTATCTTTAGTCGCTTATGCACTGGTTAAACTTATAAAATCCTGACATTTCTTTAGAGAATTTTGACAAAATTAATATATTTCAAAATTCTCTTTAAGGATTATATTTAGCTGATTATCAGAACAAAACCATTAATAAAAATTAAGCATACAAGTATCTTCTGGCCTTTCTGTAAAGATCAAGCTCGAAGGATGCATTAAACATCTGGTGCTGCCACCTGTAATTGAGCCACATTCTTGCCGGCTTGCTCAGAATCCTGAGCCACTTGGGAATAATGTAATGGAACCAGTCAGAATTCAGGTAAGAGATGTCCTGCACATTGTCTAAGTATTCCCTGTCAACCTCGCATAAGCTGATTGCCACATCTTTGCTTCCCCAGTATATGTTGGACCATCCCTCGAATGTGCCTGGCGGGGCAAACCCATTTTTGCATGCAAGCTCGTACAATGGGGTGCCGGGATAAGGCGTATAAACGCTGATTCCATGAACTTTGCATTTTTTGTTTTCTTTTTTCAGCTTGACTACCATTTTGCATGTCTCCAATATCTCTTCCCTCGTCTCGGTTGGAAATCCTATCATAAAAGAGTAGATTGGCGATATATTGTGCTTTTTTGTATCATTATTGACTTCGTAAACCTGCTCTGCCGTATTAGGCTTGTCTATCATTTGAAGTATTCTTGGGCTTGCCGACTCAATGCCAAATCTAAACGAGGAGCATCCGGACTGGACAATCCTGTCTTTTATATCGTCAGGCATTTTTGCGTACGTGAATACTGTTATTCCGGAAGATGTCCACTGCACATCCATGTTGTTTTTTATCATCATATCAGATATTTTTTCAACTCTTTTCATATCAACAAAATAATTGTCGTCATGCACCCAGATGCCATCAACTTTAAAATCGTCTATAACCTGCTTGAATCTCTCAAATGTCTTCTCAGCTGACATCCCCCTCCAATACATTTTATTGAAAAACAGATTATAGCAGAAAGAGCATTTGTGCGGGCATCCCTTGCTTGTTACGCCTATATCAAGCATTCTCTTCACAGTTCCCGGCTCGAACATAAGACTGCCATCGCTGATGTAATCCTCAACATTTATCAGCTCCCATGGAATGTTCCCTATTTCATTGAGATTAAGCAGCTTTGCATCCTGGTTGTGAATTTTCTTGCCGTATTCCTTAAAAGAAATCCCGTCTATGTCTTTGATTGATTTTCCCTGTTTTCTTCTCTTTACAATTTCCTTGAAGCTTATGTCTCCTTCACCCCTTACTATTATATCCACATATTCGTTGTCCAATGTCTGGTCTGCCAGCATGCTGGCGTGAACGCCGCCCCATATAAGAGGCACTGAATTGCCAGCCTCTTCCCTTATGTACCTTGCAGTATCCAATGCGTACCTGATTTGCAGGCCGGTCATGGCAGAAAAAGCGACAGCAGATGGCTGCGTATTAAGGTATGTTTTAAGCCTGCTCTTCCAGTTTGGATCAACCCTTTGGTCGATTATTTTCACATTGTATTCACCGACTAAGGATGATGCTATAGATAAGAGGCTATGGGGGGGGGAAAATGTTGATTTTCCAGACTCTCCTGCAGAAGGGTATATTAGCACTGCATCTACTTCTTCCATTGTTAATCGCTTTTCTTAACTATTGTTAACTATTTAAATTTTTTGATTTAATCGATGGCAAAATGGCAGGTTATTCAAAGTTCCCTATACAAACTTTTAAATAAGCACTTTTGTAACTCATGGCCATGGATGCCGTCAGGAGAATAGCCAGGAATACAATAAGCTTAAGCATAGCGGAGTTGGTTGGAAAGCTAGGGCACTTCTTCATATTTGTCTATATAGCAAGGGCCATGGGAAATGTAATCTTTGGAACCTTTAATTTTGCATATGCTTTTTCCCTTATTGCCGTTGTTTTCACTGATATAGGCATAAACTACATGCTCATCAGAGAAGTTTCAAAGCATAGGAACAAAATTGGCAGCTACATCGGAAACTCTTTTTTAATCAAGTTTATGTTCTCCATTATCACATTTATTATTGTAATTGCAACAATGAACGCCGGCAATTTCCCGGATTCAACAAAAGCCGTTGTATACCTCATACTCGCTTATATGATTCTCAGAACTTTATGCGATCTTCTTTTTACCGTGTTTAAGGCTTACGAAAGCATGCACTACGAAGCGCTTATAAAATTTTTAAACACTATTGTACTGGTAATTTTTATTTTCTTTGTAATATTCCAGAACCTTGGGATAATGGCAGTCAGTATTACTTATGTTGCAGTGCAATCTTTTGTCTTTATCCTGACATTTATATTAGTAATAAAAAAATTCACAAAAATCTCGTTTAGATTTGATTCAGGGCTCTCTAAAGAAATAATAAAGAAGGCATCGCCATTCACTTTATCGCTGATTTTTGCAGGCATATACTTCTATATAGACAGTATAATGCTTTTATTAATCAAAGGCGATGCGGCAGTAGGGCTGTATAGCGCTGCATACAACATAACACTAGCGATACTTGTAATACCCGGCATGTACACTTACGCGATTTATCCCATATTATCAAGAAAGTATGCTACAAATATTTTGCCAGAGTCAAATAAAACTGTGAAGTTAATATATGAGCGCTCTTTCAAATACCTGTATGTGATAGGCTTGCCTATAAGCATAGGACTATTTGTTTTGGCAAGGCAGATAATAGTTTTTATCTATGGGGAAGGCTATTACGGCTCAGCTATAGCGCTGCAAATTCTTGCATGGTTTGTTTTCATGAAATTCTTAAGTTACCTAACGGGCATTGTGCTTTCATCCATAGACAAGCAGTATCTAAGAATGTATAGTCAGGGCTTTTCAGCATTTGTGAATGTTGGGGCAAATCTGATTTTGATTCCTAGATATGGCATTGTAGGCGCCGGAATTGCTACACTATTTAGCGAGTTTATCCTATTCATATCAAGCCATTATTATGTTTCAAAATATTTCCACAAAATCAAAATAAAAAATATAATTCTTAAGCCCATTATTGCATCCGCTGCTATGTATGCTGCGGTTTATTTTACTCCATTGCCAACTCTATTTCGCATCTTAGTTGGAATTGCAGTATACTCAATTGTTGTACTAGCTTTGAAATACCTAGACAAGCAGGATATAATATTTGTTAAAAAACTGATTCCCAATAAAGAAGTGCAAAGGCTGATACCTTATGAAGAATGACGAAAGAACATCATCAATAAACCGCCTGCAATACGAACTGAAGGATATTTTAAGTATTTTTGTCAATGGGGGCTTTTCGAATAGCGGCTATATTTTATACCCGTTTATTAAGGGCGTATCTAAATTGCTGGTGAAGAGGCTGAACTCGCTGGTTTCTTTTACTGAAAGCAAAGACGGCAATAAGGGGCTTGATTTTTCATGCAGCCTTGATAAATATAAAAATCTTCAGGCGGGCATTGCCAGCGCAAAAAACTTTGCAATGGTGTTATCGGCATTATACGGGGATTTTGACAAGAACAAAAAAGCCCAAGATACAAAGTCTGTCAGCATAAAATCCGGTCTTTTAAATGAGAAAGAGTACAGGAGCGACTACCTGAAGCCTGTTATTGGGCTGAAAGAATTTTCTGAGAATAATCTAAAGGAGTACCTCATTGATGTTCATGTCCATGGGAGCCTTGCAACATTGGACTATGTTGAAGGCTGGAGCGATTTTGACACGCTTGTCATTATAAAGAAGGGTGCCATTGAGGATTCCCAAAAGCTCCTGAAGCTGAGGGACCTTTTGTATAAGTCAAGAAAATTCCTTTGCAGGATAGACCCGCTGCAGCACCATGGACACCTTATCCTGACAGAATATGATTTTGACTACTACTGCCAAACCTTCTTCCCAATTGCCCTGTTTAAGCACTCAAAATCCCTGTTTAATGCGGAAAAATTCCAATTTAGATTGAGGGACTGTCATGAAGAGAATATAAAAAAATTCAGATGGTTTGTAGATTACTTTAAAAATACAGATTTAAATAACTCAAATCGCATGAATTCTTATGACCTGAAGTTTTTACTGCACGCAGTTACCTTATTCCCTGCAATGTACCTGCAGGCAAAAGGCCTGCATATGTACAAAAAATTCTCATTTGACATAGCAAAAAAGGACTTTGGCAAAAAAGAATGGGATGTTGTTGATTATGTTTCGTCGCTTAGGAGAAACTGGAAAAGCCCGAAAAATTTCAGCCTTATTGTTCCCTACGCGGAAATCAACCCGCTGCTGGCATACCAGCTAAACTCTAAATTGATGGACATAAGTTCCAATGTAACAAAACTAAACAGGATAAACATTAAAAAGATAGTTAGTGGGATGCGCGCATTGGCTGATTCTGCTGAAAAGAAGATATGGGCTAAACAGGAATAAATCTCAGATTAGTTCTTGTGTAATTCAGGATTTTTCTCAGCAGGGAGCTGTCAGTTATAAAAACATAGGCGTAAATCATTTTATTCCGTATTCCACGGGTATTTTTGAAGCCGAGAGGAAAAAAACACGGGTAATGCGAATGCTTTAGTTTCATCGCATACTCAACCTGGTAATTCAGTATCTGGATTCTTTTCATAAGGGTGTTATTTATATTTTTAACATCGCATTTGATGTTCATCCTCTTTCTGATGTAGCTGCTTAAAGCGCCTTTTGCGGATGAGTATGCGCAGAGCTGCCAAGACAGAATGCCTGGAAGCACAGAATAGAAATTTTTATGCTTGTTGTAATGCCTTATCATTTCTGACAGGGAATCTGCAGGATTCCATTCATTAACGAATGATATCCTGTTTTTAATGCCCTTGAATAATATGCTGTCCCTTCTCATTTTTGGGCTTTTGCTCTCAAGAAAATTGGAATATGTATTGACAAAATCAAGGGACACGTAAACAGCCGTCTTTAATAGCCCTATTAACTTTGACTTTGCAGCTTCAGGTAGAATGTCAAACCATTTTTTCCTCATATCTTGAATATCACCAGAAATTTTTGCCCACTCCGGCTTTTTTATCCCGGAAATCCTTTCAAATATGTCAAAGCTGTGGTGGAGCGAGTTTAACCTTAAAAGGCACATTCTGATGTTAATCCTTCTGGAAAGCAGGATATTAAGAAAATCAGAAGGGTAGTGCCTTAAAATGACATCGTTAATGAGATGCCTGTATACAAGATTCAGATCCTGCTTTGAAAGCTTTTTTATGTTAATTTTCTTGCCATAAACAAGGTTGAGTTTCGAGTTCGGGTAGATGTAGGCTATATTCTCCATGAAATCTTCCGGAACAATAAAAAATGGGTGGAAGAGGATGTATTTGGAGCTGCTGTCAAGTGTGGTTTTTCTTAAGAATTTCGGGAGTTTTGCCCCTTCCTTAAGGACAAATATCAAGTCTATGTCAGAAATGCCTGGGGTGGTTACCTCTCCAAAAGTGTAGACGCTCAATATATCCTTATTGAGCGAGCATACCTCTCTTATTTTTTTATAAATCTGCCCGTAGTCTTTTAGGGACTTCCTAATGGGATGCCCATAAAATATCAATTCATTTGCATTGAACTGGTTTATGTATTTGCTGCCTGTAAACATTTATACTCACTCACATAATTAATTGAGAGATACATGCTCGTTCGTAATATGCCGATAAATCCTAAAAGGATTTTCGAGCATTCGCAAATCTTTGATTTGCTCTACAAAGAAAACCTTACGGTTTTCGAGTGCTCGAAAATCTTCGATTTTCTACAAGCAAAGAACATTATTCATTGTCCAATTATTTGTGTTCTTTGCTATAATTAAATGTATCTTATGGGGTTTCTTTTCTTGAGCTCAGCATAAATCGTGCTGAATTCTTCGTAGCTTGTCAGCTTGTTGTTTATTTTCTTCATTATTATCATAAACTTGATATCTCCGTCAGAATGCCTTGAGTACTCTATTGTCTGCATGCCCACAAGCTGGAAGAAGGTTATAAAAAGGCTTGTTATCATGCTGCCGTTGATGTGTATGCTGCAGCCTCCCTTTTTGGTGAGATTTGCAAATATCGCGTAAAGCTCCAGCCCGCAGAGATTTCCGGACATGTTGTTGTATTTTATGTAAGAGTCATTATTTAGCAGCCCATTGCTTAAAGTTATGTCAAATTGTTTATATTTAAAGGTGTTCTGGTAATTATTCAGGGTTATTCTCCCGCCATTAAATTCATTTATTTTTGTTGAGGAGTTTGAATCAATTTCAGCGCCCAGGCTCCTAAAGAACTCAAGATGGCCTGCCTCTTTTGATTCCATCTCGAATATCTGAAGCCCTTTCAGCGGCATATCTGATGAAATATCTTTTTTTAGCTGGTCAATATTTCTCGAGTCTATTTTGAAGTCCTTTTTTTGGTTGTCAAAATATATGTGGGGCTCCAGAATTTCAAAGAAGCGCGATGGATTTGATGAATAAGCGCTGTTCACCAGAGTGAACACCAGGGGGTCATAGGAAGTGTCTGTAAGCGCCGGGAATTCACCCTTGTCAAATATAAAAAAGCCTTCCTTAATTCTTCTGTTGTACCATTCTTCTTTTGAGGTAGCCATAAAGCCAAGATTTGCAACTTAATTTATATATCTTTTCCTAAAAAGCAAGCTGGTTTTGCGCTTTGTTTTTACAAAAGATTTAAATATATAATCAAGGTAACTTAACTATTGTGAAGTATGATGAAAGTGTTGCTTATACTGCCGCCAAACATAGGAAGGTATATTGTAGCTACAGTTCCCCATGCAGGATTGGCGTTTCTGGCAGCAATCCTGGAGGAAAAAGGGCATGTAGTTGAAGTGCAGGATATGCGCATACATGCGGGAAACGAGCATCTTTTCAGCAAGATAATGGAGTTCAAGCCGGACTTTATAGGAATTTCAACTGCCAGCATAGGCTACAAGATGGCTTATGAGATAGTTGAGGCAGTGAAGAGGAGATTTCCAAAAATCCCGGTTGCGATGGGCGGCTCTTATGCATCAACTGTGCATTCCAAAATACTTCAGGACACTCCTGCAGATTATGTTGTTTATGGGGAAGGCGAGCACGCGTTTCTTGAGCTTGCATCCGGAACAGCCCCAAAAGACGTAAACGGGCTCATATGGAGGGATGGAGATGAGATAGTGATGAATCCCCCACCTAAATTTTTCCATGATTTGGACAGCCTGCCTTTTGCGGATTATGACAAGTTTGAACTTGACAAAATGCTTGAGAAGAGGATACCTATAGTAAGCTCCAGAGGCTGCCCAAACAGGTGCACTTTCTGCTCTATACAGCTTGTCATGGGCTACCCATTCAGGGCGAGATCGCCTGAGCATGTTGTAAAAGAGCTCGAACACTGGTACAACAGGGGATATGATACATTTGAATTCAGCGATGACAACTTCACCTTTAACATGCCAAGGGCTGAAAAGATTTGCGACCTGATTGTCGAGAAAGGGATGAAGCTAAAGCTGATATTCGGCAACGGCTTGAGGGCTGACAGGGTAAATGAAAGGCTTCTTACAAAGCTTAAGCAGGCAGGCACAGTATGGATTGGATATGGACTGGAAACTTCTGACGAGCATGGGCTTGTAATTTTAAAGAAAGATCTGAATTTGGACCAGCTTAGGAGCTCTGTCGCCTACACAAAAAAATTGGG
>JAGVXR010000054.1 GCA_018303645.1 Candidatus Woesearchaeota archaeon | reverse complement strand
TGATTACCAATATTTCGTTAAACCTGAAAATTGATGGAATCAATTCTTTGTAAGTCTGGAATTGGGTAAATGCAGACCATATTGTTGCATTTTCATCAGGATAATGTCTAGTTAACGAATGATTTATATATAACCTCTAACCTATGTCTTTTGGTGATATATATGCTCTGCATATTTTGTAAATCAAAAGATGTTGTTAGGAATGGCAAGAGAAGAAGAAATGTGAAAACTAAACAGAGTTACCTTTGTTTGAATTGTGAAAGACAATTTGTAGAAGTGGACGGTTTTGAACGCATGAGGCATAAGCCAGAGATTATTGCTCGTGCTGTTCACCAGCACGAAGACGGAATGTCGTTAAGCAAAGTTCAAAACCATCTTTGGCAGCACGATAAAGTTAAAGTAACAAGATGGACAATAAGCCAGTGGACAAAAAAATATTCTATTTTTTTAAAATCCAATTCATCTGGAATCAAAGCCAGAAATTAAAGGCAGGATTCATTATGATGAGAAATATGTTAAGGTAAAGAAAAAAGACTGCTATGATTTAAACGCCATAGATAGCAAAACAAAATATGTTTTGGCTCATCTTTTCGTCGAGAAAAGAACACTTAAAAAGTGTGTTGTCTTTGTATGTGATAAGTTTGAAAATTATAGGACAGCATTTAATAAATTATTTTATAGAGTTGCCAAATTGAGATTTGGCATTCCAATCAAAGCGAAAAGAAATGGGCTAAAGCACAACAACAATCATATAGAAAGGTACAATCAGGATATAAAAGACAGAATAAAAACAATGAGAAATTTTGGCAGCGATGCAGGGGCAGAATATTTTTTGAATTTGAAACATATAATCCACAATTTTGTGAATCCGCATATGCAGATTAATGGAAAAACTCCAGCTGAAGCAGCAGGAATTGATTTAAAGTTGGGCAGAAGAAAGCTGTTGAATATTATTAGGAGATGCTCAAAAAGTAGACATCATTCACTAAGATGACAATGTCTTCATATAGAAAAGTTTAAATATAACAAACTGGATTAAAATCAAAAAGAGGAAAAAATGATTAATTTTAAAAAATCCCAGGCTGCTTTGGAGTTTCTTACAACATACGGCTGGGCGTTTCTCGTTATTCTGATTATGATAGGCACTCTTGCTTATTTCGGTATATTAAGCCCGAGCAAGATTCTGCCAAATCGATGTAATTTTGGCTCTGAGTTCCAGTGCCTTGATTACCAGATAGGAGCGTCTTCATTTAAGCTCAGGCTTAAGAACGGACTAGGGGAGCCGATTGATGTAACCGCAATAACATTAAGCGCCGAAAGCGCAACAGCATACTCCTGCGGCGCTCCCTCGCCTGCGCTTCCAATATCATCATGGAAATCAGGGGAAATCAAAGACATAACATGGACGTGCTCCGGAGGCGGCATGGTTGCAGGCGAAAAAGGCAAGGTTTTGGTTACAATAAGGTATAATTCAGTGGCAAGCGGCTCAACTTATGGAAAGGACGTAAAAGGGGAAGTTTTCTCAAATGTCATATGACCAGAAGCATAATTTTATATATTCTCTTTTTAGGCATTTTGGATAATACATCAAAGTCTTAAAGAGGTTTTGGATGCGTAAAAAGTCACAAGCTGCGCTGGAATTTCTTACCACTTATGCATGGGCTTTCATTGTAATTGCCATAACAATCGGCTCTTTGTACTATTTCGGGGTTTTTGATTTCAGCAAGTACCTGCCGCAGAAGTGCGTTTTTCCCTCTCAATTCAAGTGCCTTGATTTCAGCCTGAACCCCAGCGAAGTAAAAATAAAGCTGGCTAATAACCTTGGTGAAGACATCAGAGTAACCTCGCTTCAGGTAACAAATGACGCAACTTCTCCAATTTCGTGCCAAACAACTAACCCCCCATTTCCTTTTGACTGGGCGCATTCAACCGAAAAAGACATAACCTTTGCATCCTGCTCCGGGGGGGCATATATTGCCGGCGAAAGAACTGAATTGAGGATAATAATGGGATATTATGCCATTAACACGCCCAGCAAGCCCGTCCATGTAATAAACGGTAAAATAAATGGCAGAGTCACATCATAAATCCCAGTCATCCATGGAGTATCTATTAGTTGTAGCGCTGACTTTTGCGATAATAGTGCCGACAACTTACCTGTTTTATAACTATTCAAAGGAGTCCAGCCAGGAAATCACCGATGCGCAGGTTGCGCAGCTCGGAAGAAGCATAGTTGACGCTGCTGAGTCCATTTTTTATTCAGGAAAAGGCTCAAAAACAACGCTTGAAATGAACATTCCAGACAACATCCAAAGCGCAGTAATAATAGATGGCAGGGAACTTGTGTTTAACATGACTACAAGCTTCGGCGTTTCAGAAATCGTGTTTTTCTCTTCAGCCAACCTGACGACAAACGGCAGCTGCAGCGCAAATGTGTGCAATATTCCAGGGCTTGCGAATTCAGGGCTTAAAAAGGTAAAGATAGAATCTGTAAGCACAAGCTCTGTGAGAATTGAGGTTATATAAAAAGAGGGTTTTGTTATTAGTAATGGTATTATTTCTTGTTTTAAACATGGAGCTGGCTTATTCTGCGGCTGTGCCTACAAGTTGAAAACCGAAAGATTTAAATAATGTGTTTACATTATATTATATTGAATACAAAAATGGCAATAACTATTTCGGTAAGGCTGGAAAAGTCCCTTCTTAGGGAATTATCAGCAATTGAGAAGGATTGGCAGGCAGATCGCTCCGAAGCAATAAGGAGATTATTGGCTAAAGCTGTAAGCTCTTGGAAAGTGCAAAATGCATTGGAAAAGCTTAGAGAGCATAAGGTATCAATGGGCAAGGCTGCCGAAGAATGCAAGCTTTCGTTATGGGAGATGATAGACCTTGCAAAGGAAAACAACATTGACTGGACTGGCTATTCTAAAGAAGACCTTGAAAAAGACCTTAAAGTTTTAGGGGGAAAATATTGATAAGCAATGCAACAGCGCTTATTTGCCTGAGCAGGATAAATAAGCTTAGTCTGCTTAAAAAGGTTTATTCTGTTGTGGTTATTCCTTCTGCTGTAAAAATTGAAGTGCTGGTTAAAGGAAAAGAAGGGTACACAATAATTAACAATGCCATAAAGAATGGATGGATTAGAATAGCTGACCCGAAAAATAACATCAACCTTGGGCTTGGAGCGGGGGAAAACCAAGCGATTAACCTCGCAAGAGAAAGAAAAGACAGCATATTGCTGGATGACGCTTTTGCTATAAAGGCTGCCAAAGCCCTTGAGATTCCTGTTGCGAGAACAACTACTTTTATTTTTACTGCACTCAAAAAGAAGCTCATAACCAAAGCTGAGGCGCTTAACTGCCTGAACCTGCTTATTGAAACAGGCTACTACATCTCGCCGATGGACTATGCTGCTTTGATATCCGAGCTTAAATAATTCTTTATCACTCCCCTATAGTAAAAAACAGAAAGATTTATAAAGGGATAAAATAAAGGCTGTTAAGTGGTTGGGATGGAAGATAATGGATTGGAAGCGAGGATGATGAATCCTGCCAAAGGGCTGGAAAAAGCATCAGGCAAAGGGCTAGTTACGAGAGTAAGGGAATACATGGGCTTGAATTTGGCAGCAATCGGTTTAGCTGCTGTATTAGGCGGCTGCGCAGCCGGAAATATGGGAAGCTCTCCAAGAGTCATAGTCCTTCCAGGCGGCACTCGAATAACAATTCCAGCAACAGCTTATTCTCCTAAGCAAGCATGCGAAACAAGAGCCACATCAAGCAGTCTTGACAAAGAAGGTGAAGAACTGCTAAATAATATGAAGGATTATGTCTGTGCTGCATTAATTACAAAAGATGCATCACAGGAATCAAGGGAATTCCAAATATTGAAGAGGTATCTTATGAATAATTTTAACATAAAAACTAAGAATGAGGAGGACCAATTAGAAATGGATATACGTCGTTTTGCTCCTCTTAACAAATATCTAATTCCAAAAGGATTAGCTTTGACCCGCGATATAGGACCCCCTAAAAAAATAAACATTCATAAAATTTTTAAGCAAGACAAATTTGAGGCTTATGCTTTTGGAGAACATCTGGGGACTTATGAGCGTATTTTGCTTGATGAAAAGGTGTTTTTAACTCATCCCGATTATAATAAAGGGGATATTTATCTTCTTGACAAGACCAAAAAGCCTGTGATGTTTATACCATACATATCATTAAGAAACGATTATGGAGGCGGTAAAGCCCTAGACGAGCTAATTGAAAGATTATCAATGCATGAAGTTCATCATATCAAATATAGCCTGAGTGAGGAAGGCGCTGATTTATTTGCTTTAAGTTTCAAAATGGACAAAAGAGTTAAGAGTCCAGAAGAAATAATAAACCATCTAAATACACAGGAATTAACTTATTCAAAAGGAATGCAATTCTTTCTGGATCAAATATTCAGGTCTAGTTCGGAGGAACGAGTCATGATACAACGAGGATTAACAGACTTAGCTAGAAAAATCAACCAAATAAATTCAAAGTATCCAAGAGAACCTGTTAGGATACTCAGTAATGGCAGAGTAGAAGTTATGATTTCAAACCAGCAAGCAGAAGCAATGGGACGATTTATGCATGACAGCCAGTTAGAACAGGGCAGATTTAGAAAATTATATTAACAAGTCAGTTAAAAGTAGTTGAATAAGAGAGATGAAAGCAAAAAAGAGGGTTTTGTTGTTAGCAATAGGATTACTTCTTGTGCTTAATATAGAGTTTGCTTATTCTGCGCTTATTAGTAGTCTTTGAAACTTAACGTAGAATTATTGATGCTAAAGATTTAAGTACTTGGTAATCAGCTCATCTATCTTATTAGTATGCCTATTCTCTAAATCTCCGATTTTTTTCTTTAGGCGCTTTGAATCTATTGCCCTCAATTGAAAAATCAATGCTACGGAGTCTGCACCAAGCTCATTGACTTTTGATTTTTCTATTGTATAAGTATCTTGAAATCTTAATGCCTGTAAATTTGAAGTAAGTGGAATAACTGTAGCTACGCCAATTCCAGTATCCGCGAAAATTATAGCCGGTCTTAAGCCTTCTTGCTCTTGACCGTTAGAAGAAGGTAGCTCAACTAACCAGATATCTCCTTTTTTCATATTAATTTATCAAATTTTGCCAATGCTTCATCGCTTAAGTAGTCCCAAGAAGCCATCTCTCTCTTTAGTTCTAACTGTTTTGAGATAGTATCTAAATAAAAAAGCAGGGCTCTATTAACAACATCCCTGTCCCTTATACCTAATATAGATGATACCTCATTTAGTTTGTTTTTAGTATCTTTTGATAGTTGTATTTCCATATTATTCCATTACAAAATCTTAGGTATATAAACCTTTCTTTTCAATCTTTATCACTCTACTATAGTAAAAAATAGAAAGATTTATAAAGGGGCAAAATAAAGGAATAGCCTATGGGAAATGGGGGTTTGGAAGGGGCGTTGGAAACTACAGCAGACGGCAAATGGGGAGATTGCATTGGAGCAGTTTACCCTGACTCTTTTAAGGAAACAGCATGCGATGGATTGGACAACGATTGTGACGGCTTAGTGGACGAATGTGTAACAAACCCGTGCGGGAAAAACTAATCAAACTTCAACAAGCACCTTAAGTTTATTTACAATATTCCCAAAATTACGTGCAGGTTTTTTAGAGAATTTCTCAAATAATAAGTACAAGTCATATTTTTGTGCCTGTTCAATATCCAAGAACTCTTTGTTGCACTTCTCACATCGGAATTTTATTATATGAAATGTAATAGCACCATCAAGAAGATTTTTATTTTCAATGAATTTTTCCATTTTTAAATTACAATTTGGGCATATCCCCTCCACTACTTTAAACGACTCTTCATTTATTTCTGCCTTTACCTCTTCTAATTTTTCCAAATCTTTATATTTGAGATTTTTATAAAGTTCCTTTGTCATTTTCAAAATTTTTTCTTTTTATACAATTTTATTTGAGCTTCTGATGAATGATAAGCAGTTATTATGCTGGTAATATCTTTTTTTGATTCAAAAATGATTGTTAAGTATATCTCATCTTTGCCAATCGCCATGTACCTTTCGTATTTTGCCCTTAACACTAAAGGATTGCTCAACAAAACTCGCTTGATTTCTTCTGCTTCAACACGATGCTTTGTTAATATCTTCTCTTTTATTTTATCTTCTATTATTATGTTGCTAAATTTCATAATAACTATTTTAATAAATACATCCTATATATAAAAACTTTGTTGTTGCTGATATTTTTCAATATTGAAATAAAATCGGGCAATATACTTATCATTCATCACTCCCATATAGTAAAAAACCAAAAGATTTATAAAGGGGCAAAACAAAGGCTGTTAAGTGGTTGGGATGGAAGATAATGGATTGGAAGCGAGGATGATGAATCCTGCCAAAGGGCTGGAAAAAGCAGAGAAACAATAAGTTTTTATAAAATATAACAAATATTGAATATATGCTCATTTACTGGTTTCTGCCGATGATTCTGCTTCTGGGTATTGTGACTTCCTATGAGGACATTAAGTTTGGGAAGATAAGGAATAAGTGGGTTGTTTTGGCGATTGTTTATTCAGTTATTGCTTATGCATCTCTTTTCCTGCTTGGGAATGTATATGGCTTAACTATAGATTCAATTTTTCGCATTGCATTTAACGCCATGCTTGCCTTGGCCATAGGCTTTGCGCTCTGGCATATGGGGCTCTGGAGGGCAGGCGACGCAAAGCTGTTTTTTGCTTTTGTCATGTTAGTGCCGATTCATTCAAAGGGATTCTCTTCGTTCTTCGTTATTTTAGCGGCAACATTTGTGCCTGTTATGGCGTATTTTTTAGCGCAGATTTTTTTAAAGACTAGCTATGAAGAAAAGCTGTCCCATTT
Source organism: Candidatus Woesearchaeota archaeon (assembly GCA_018303645.1). Lineage (GTDB taxonomy): Archaea > Nanobdellota > Nanobdellia > Woesearchaeales > GW2011-AR4. Next base: position 2,194 of record JAGVXR010000054.1, on the reverse strand, counting down.
CAAAAGGGCTCTTGAATCCAAAACCATGCTTAGGATAGCGCTGTTCATCTTTGGCATTTCGTGGCTGGCGCAGATTTCCCTGAACTATTTCGGGTTAAGGGGAAACATATTTTTGTTGCTGCTAATAATGTATTTGCTTTACAATTTTGTTGAGAAGGTTTTCAAATTTGATTTTATTTACATCGTATTAGCTGTATCTTTGGCGCGGATATTATTTGACAAAAGCATCTACACTTTTAGCTTTTTGCCCTGGTTTTTGGCATTGCTGCTGCTCTTTTTGATTGTAAGGGTTTTTATCGTATCAATGGGCATGAAATACTTTTCTTACGAAGTGCAGCTCAGCCAGCTAAGGGAAGGCATGATTCCTGCGGAAATTATTTATTTTTCCAAAGGCAGATATTTCAAGAGAATGAAAAGCTTTTCAATAATTGGCGAGGCAAAAGCAGGGGGCGGATTGCTGTTTAACCCGGATGTGCTGGGCAAAAATGAAATTAAAAGGCTCAAATCCTTGCAGAAAAGGCTGCCGTTCAGGACTTTAAGAATACAAGCCACTATGCCATTTGCCCCTTTCCTATTTTCAGGCGTTATGCTTACCATTATTCTGCATTTTGTCAAAAACCACCCATCATAAATGAGTGGCATGATCACATTAGGATAAACATAGCGTGGTTTTGGACATTGCGAAAATCCACGATTTTCGAAACCCTGAAAATTCAATGAATTTTCATGGCTACAAAATTTCACTTACTGATGGATAATTTTTGAGCACATCCAAATTCCATGCAATATTTAGCTACACATAAACCACTTATGAAACATAAGTGGAATTTTGATGTTTAAATATTGTTTAGCAAAATTTATAAAACATGTTGGTATTCCTTTTTTCATGGGAAACTATGAGATAAAAGACGGCAGCATATTTGTTTCTGTAAACCCAAAAATATACCCTTTGGATGTTATATTTTCAGCAGCTTACATATTTACTGATAAAAATTACATTGTTCTTGACGGCAATCCTGAAGAAGAAGTAATTGTTGAGATAAAGCCAAAGGAAAAAACTGATGATATGGAAAAAATAGCCATGGAATTCAACAATGAGCTTGTCAATTACGGCTCTTACGCTGTTCAGCTTGCAAGAAACGCGCATTTGAGGGAGCACATACTGCACAGGGTTCTTCAGACAGCAGGAATGAGTGCGCATCGGCATGCGCAGGAAACAGGAAGCCTTGAAAATTCCAAGCCGTGGAAAAAATGAAAAGAGTTGTTGTGGAAAATAATGCAGTCATTCTGACTTTTAACAAGACTTTCTATCCTGAAGAGGTTATCAGGCAATCAATGGCCGATTTTCATGACGTATGCGATTCGAGATTTGAAGGTGAAAAGCTCGTCCTGAAGCCAAAAACTGACGAGATAGACATGCAAAAGCTTGGCTATGATTTTTATAATTACCTGCTGGGCCTGATTAAAAGCTAAAATGGCTTTGACCTACTTCAATCTGGAAAAAGAGCATGTTATTAACCATTACAGGTTTAAGCCTTTAAAAGATGGGTTCCTGCTGACCAACGATTTCGGGTTCTGGGTTTATTTAAGCAGGGAAGAGTTTGATTTGGTGAGGCATGGCAAAATTGATGAGAATCAAGCATTGTTTTCATTGCTGAAGGAAAACGGATTTGTTATAACACAAAGCAATTCTGAAAAGCTTATTAACGAGTTCAGGCAGCGCTCAAGGCATTTATTCAGGGGAACTTACAATCATGTCATTTCTTTGGATGATGCAAAGTTTGATGAAGGAAATACAAAAAATATTGTAGATTTTATAGTGCAGAGCCCGTCAAGGGAATTAACTGTGAAATTTAAGGGCAAGCTTCTGGAGAATTTTGAAGTAATAGGCAGATTTGCTGAAGAATTCAAAAAAACAGGCAAATCTGTGCAATTCAGCGTTGAGTTGGGATTAGAAAGTATTGGCAATGAGCTTGTTGAATTTTTGATAAGCAATAAATTTGATGTTTGGATTGCCTTGAATGACGTAAAAATTCCTGAAAATAAATTTGAATTGATTAAGCAGCTGCAGAGAAGGCACAGGGTTAATTTTTATCTTGATGTCTCAGATGATATTTTAGGCAAAGAGCAGGAGATTGTGGATTTTTTTGCTGAAAACAATTTCAGGTCTTTTTTTGCAAGAAAGGCAAAAGGC
>JAGVXR010000065.1 GCA_018303645.1 Candidatus Woesearchaeota archaeon | reverse complement strand
CTTTATTTTTTTTACGTCTTTGGATTTTTCAGCATTGTACATAAGCAAAACATCTATATCGTTAAAATCCTTAATTTTTATGGATGAGCCAAAAACCAATCCCATCTCAATGCAATCCTTAAATTTTTTCACACTGTGAGATAAGACACTTAGCCATTTAGGAAACTCCTTCTCTTCCAAACTTAGCATATATTCCATGAATTTTATGGCCAGCTTGTTGCCATATTCATAAGAAAAAAAGACAGAGTTGCCAATTTCCTCCTTTGCCAACAAATGTTTATCTGCTAAAATATTACATAACTTATTGGCGTGAGCATGGTTGATATTTAATATCCTGGCCAACTGCCTGGCGTTATACCTATCATTGTAATGCTTAAACAGGTATTTAGCTATCCGAATTTCAATCCTAGTGAATTGTATGTTATTAACAGCCATATGTATTCTAAAAACATACATAATATATAAACCTTGCGATTTTAAGCCTAAGATTACTGCACTTTTAACATGAGCGTGCCCCTAGATTCTTGTCCTTGATGTACCGCTTCGCTAAAATTCCAGACAATTTACTAGAATTATCCGCCCCTCTCAATATAGCAAGCCCCTTTGTTCTTCAACAAAGTGTCTGCTGGGGGCGTTATCGTGTTGTATTTCGCATTTGCCAAGTCCTCTGCGCGCATAAGCTCGTATTTTGACAATTCCCCGATTTTCACTTGTTTGTTGGCAGTAAAATTATTCCTTAATGATTCATAGGCTTTTTGCTGACTGACTTTACTGTATTGCAGCAGCGATGTTACTTTTTCCCTGACCAGCTCTTCTGAAACATTCAAAACTATCGGCATTGCTTCATAATTAATATCATAAATTAATGTGCCATGCTGGAGGTACACTCCTTTCTCCATTGCCTTGGACGCATTGCCTGATATTTTTTTGCCATCTACAATAATATCATTCTTGTTTTCCAATGACGATTTTATGCCAAAATCGCTCAAAGTTTTTATAATGCATTGGCATATTTCAGTATAGGCATTTTTTATGCTGTAGCCAAAAACCCTTATCGGCGCAATCACGCTGTAGGTGAAGTCTCTTTTGTCATGGAATACAGCCCTTCCCCCAGTCATTCTCCTTACAACATCAATGCTGTGCTTTTTGCACGCATCAAAGTTTATGTCTTTCGGATTTTGGTATGCGCCAATGGACACAGAATTATTCTGCCACTTGTAAAAACGTATTGTCGGTTGCTCTCTTCCATTGGCAACGCTTTCGTAAATGGCATGGTCTATTGCCATGTTCATAGGTGCAGAATAAGCTTGTTGCTTAATAAGGCGCCATTGCATATAATTTATAGATTTTAATTTTTATTTAAAATTATTGGTTTGGCTGTTTTGAATTAAAATCTACTATGTTAATATACCAGAATATTCTGGGTAAAATTAAATATAGAAGTTTGTTACTATTTCTTAGTAGGTATAATGATTATGGAGGTTGATAAAAATGAGAAAAGATTACCCTATAAATCAAAAAGAAAAACGCGAGACGAATGCACGAACTATCTATACCGCATTAGTCCAGTATTTAAAAGATAGGGGTAGTTATGAGGGAAACTATGGCAGGGAGGTAAAAGATGCATTTTGGAGTCCACTAATGCCAGATATCAAGGAATTTAATACATCAAATTATCAAAATCTTCCGCAACGATTTGCTGATGGGGAAGGTCTCGATAGCACTTATATTTTAGTTAATGACATCCCGACCAAAATCTCGGTAGAGGGGGGGCCATTTGTAACGCATGACGATAAAAAAATTATTGAATATAGAATAGGAATTGATAGTTATCTCGGTATGAAACCGTATCACAAAGATCCAGAAGAGCTAGTTGCACCTCAAGATTTTAAAAGATTGATAGGATTATACTCTAATTATATAAATAATGTAAAAGACATTGCCTCTTCGTATGAGCATAAATCACATGTGGTATTTATTGACGAAGAAAATCCTAATGGAAACTTCGCAGAGATCAAAGAAATATTAAAGGGGATAGGCGATTTGGGAAAACTTAGACAAATGTTTATTAAAGAACTTGAAAAGATTATTCAAGGAGAGTGGCTCAACTTTTGGTATAAATCTTGATTTAAAAAACCCTTAACTTCGGCACTATCTTCGCCTCAGCCCTCTTCAAATGCTCCTGAAATGTTGCCAACGAAATTTTCATCAATTGTGCTAATTTTTTCAAGTCAATCCTCTTTGGAATGTCATAATATCCCTCCCAAACAGCTAACTCAAATGCTCTTTTTTGCTTGTCAGTCAAATCAGGAGCTATTGCTGGAAAATATACATTGTTCAATTGGATATTTTTAAATTGCAAGATTTCCAAATGCTCATAATTCTGTTTCTTAACACCATTCAGAAATTCGCTTAAAACATCCCTGTCATAGGACGCCATTTCCCAGTACTCGTATCCTTGCTTATCCACAAATACAGGCTTTGTAAAAAACATTTTTTGGTTGTAAAAGCTGCTCGGTATTCTGTCCCTGCTTTTTCCAATAAAGAAAAGCGTATTTGCTGAAATTTCAAGATTTGTAATTCTTTTGTCTTTTTTAATATCTGTTAAAAAATCTTTCACAGATTTAATGTCTCCTTCAATTGTATGCCTTTCCGATGTAAAATAATGCCCTTCTTCTTTCCAGTTGCCTAATGGCAAAGAATATGAAATGCACTTAAACTTTTTGCACTTATTGCCTATGGTGCAGTCATGCTTAATTTTTAATTTTAATATCCACATAAAATACCCAGAATATTATGGGTTTAAATAATTTACTATAAAAAATCAAAAAAAAGAAAAAATAAATCTATAACTCGAACCTATGAACTAAGGATTGTAATCCTAGTATCTTGTTCTTTTCTTACTGTAGCAGTCCCTGCAATATACAGGCCTGCCTTCTTTCGGCTCGAAAGGCACTTCTGCATCTGCTCCACATTCTGAGCACTTTATCTTATGCATGGTTCTTTCAAAACTTCCATAACGCATTTTTCCCACGACTCCTTCTTGTTAGTTACCCGAAATTTACTAGAAATAGCAATTCCGATGTACCACTATATAGGTAAAATAGGTTATATATAAAGGTATCGGTTTTTAACATTGTAAAGTCTTCGGGGTTAAGACTTCTTTTTTTCTAAGAATTTCTTCCTATAACGACCTACTTTATGGTAATCCCTCTTTCTTTCTTTCAAAATCTCGTCTTTTAACTGTTTAAGGTTATTCTTATGGGCTTCAAGTAATTTCTTAGCTTCATCATGTTTTCCTCTTAAACGAAGTTCTTTAATTAAATCCATATTAATCTCCTGCGGTACAGTTTCATTAGAATTTTGGTAGTCTAATAAAGCTGGAAGATTGCCTTTTTTCCACCTTCTTTTTAGAAATCTTATTCTCTTTTTGCCAAGCGGAAAATATTCAATATGATGTTCTTTAACCATATATGTCTAGTTTTATATGTATTATAAATTACTTTCCACTCGACATTTACCGACTACCGACGAAACATTTATATAGTAGTTAGTATTACAGTAATACTATGGAAAAAGACATTTTAACATTCAGAGGGGACAGAAATGTATGGATAGATTTTGTTTCAAAAGTCAAGAAAGACAGAAAAGAAGTTTGGGAAGTATTATCCAAACTCATCAGTAAGTATATCAAAAATAAAGATTGAAGTAGAAAATAGCCCCGAAGTTTGTGGCTTCGGGACTGGAGAGACCAAAATGACCTGCGAAGACCAAATCAGTCCCTATAGAGAGTGTGGGACTTCTGAACATAAAAATCTTTCGGCAACGAAATGTGTTAAGTGCAAAAGCGAGAAAGTAAGGAAAAAAGGATTTAGAAAAACCTCTCAAAGAGGATTACAACAGAGGTATATTTGTAACAAATGCAAGACTTCTTTCACGATTGATAATGGATTTTGGAAGATGAAAAACAACGAACAGAAAATATGCCAAGCATTAGACACTTATTATGAAGGATTGTCTTTGAGAAAAGTGAGGAGAAATTTTTACAAATATGGCAACACAAGAATAAGCCATCAATCTGTCTTAAATTGGATAAGAAAATATGTTTATTTAATCAGAAAAAAATTAGAAAGTGCTAAACCATCTTTATTTGGGCATTATTTAACAGATGAAGCAATTATAAAGTGCAAGGGACAAAACCATAATTTTGGTTTAGTTATGGACAAGAGAAGCAGATATATTGTAGCGACGAGATATTCTGAAAATGAATACATCAGCCCAGAGCATAGCATTGAATTATGGAGCAAAGCAAGAGATATTCAAAGACCTAAAAAATTAACAAGCGACGCACATAGGACTTATCAAGAAGCATTCAATCAAGTATTTTATACAAGGTATAAAGAGGGAAGAGTTGAATATGAACAAATTAATCATCAAAAGACTGGAAGATTTAATTATATAATGGAAAGGGTTTGGAATACTCTACGAGAGAGAATAAAAATAATGCGAAGTTTCAAAGCTTCGTGGTCGGCAAAGTTACTTATAGACGGATTTTTCATATGGTATAACTTTGTGCGACCTCATATGACTTTAGGTTGCACTCCAGCAGAAATGGTTGGACTAAAAGGCGGAAGTTGGGTAGAATTAATTAATTTGAAATTAAATTCATAATTAAGATATTTTACTTAAGGCATTTTCAATTGATATTGCTTCAGTATCACACTTTCTCTCTTTTAATGTTTTTACTACAGAACTATCTTCTGTAACAATATAAGTTTCTTTATCAAATATTTTGGATATTGTTGCAATTTTCATTAAAGTATCTGTTGGTTCTTTTCCGTCAATATTCACAATCTCGCAAACATCAATTAAGGTTTCTAAAACAAGTCTCCTGCCAGGATAAACTGCTTCTAATCTATCAAGAACGTAATGAGGTATCAATAAAATTTTGTTATTGTCTAAATGAAAACTAATCGCTTTGTTTATGATATTTGCTGATGCACGATTATCGTCAGAAAAGAAATTTTCAACGTAATGGGAGCAAAAGCTAAAATCACAAATTAATTTAACCATTGTAAGAACTCTTGATTTATATTACCAACTCCCTAACCTTTTCAAAGCCATCTTTGGTAATATTAACTGCCTTTTCTGCTTTTATTGGTGAATTGATGCTTAATAATACTGCTACATTATCATTTGGGTCGCTATTTTGTATTATTTTGTTAGCTTCTTCACTCTTAGAGATATCACTAAGCTGACTTGCCTTAAAATATTTTATTGTTTTGTAAATATCTTTTGTTTTTTCCATTTGTCTTCACCTCATCGCCAAACGAGTTCCTCTTTTTTCTACTTTATAGTTATAAATATTTCTAATGTTAATTTAACGGAAGGTTGAAGTATTTAATTGTTTTGATTTTATTTAAATGAAACTTCCCATAATATACCTATTTTTATTATTTACCATACTGAAAACAATTCATTTTAGGGTAATTTTGGTACATTTTGGCTTTTTAAGACCATTTTTTGACATTCTCGTGATTATTAAAAATTCTTAAGAAAAATGGAAATTTTAGAATCATAATAAAATTAACCCCGAAGACTTTACAATGTACGGTTTTTGGACTTTGATTTCTCAAGCCTTTTTAGCAGCCATAAAAACAACAATTCGGTTTTTGGACTTTGATTTCTCAAGCCTTTTTAGCAGCCATAAAAACAACAATTGCCGCAATAATAAATACAGCGCCTATTATTACGTGCACTGTATGGCTCAAGCCAAGTCCTATGCCGGAGCTTGTATGTACAGAATGCGGCAGAGCTGCATAAAACAAGCCAACCAAAGCCAAGATTCCAGCTATCACATATTGAGTTGTGTTTGGCATATTATTGAATGTGCTTGCAAACTATTTAAATATTGTGATTTGGTAATTGCTTATTTCACAGGCACACTAACCAAAGTCCTCGCCTTTATTCCAACCAAATAATCCAAGGCTTCAACCAATCCACCATACATGCTGTCGCAATAGCCGTGATTGCATGTTGTGTCATTCACCAAAACAAACTGCTTGGGCTCCTCTGCCTTTGAGAAAGCCCTTATTGCAGAACTCAGGGGAATATTGCTGTCGTTTGCATTATGCATCATAACCAATTTTCTTGGAGTTATCATGCTGATATAATGCTCTGAGTCTATTGACAGAAGGAAATTGTCCTTGCTTTTGTCCCCTTTTGGCTCAAAGCCAAGCCCTGCAGAGCTTATAACCAAAACCCCCCTTATATCCCTTTCAATCGCTGCAGCAATAACGGCAACCCTGCCGCCGAGGCTTTCCCCTGCAATGATTACCCTGCCTGAATCAGTGAAGGGCGCGCTTTTCATCAAGTCGTAAGCCCTCAATGCGTCATAAACCATAAGGTGCTGCGCAGGCTCTTTTCCCACAGTGAATCCTGAATAGTCCTCATCTAAAGTTGGAAACGAGCCACCAGTTTCTCCTATGCCCCTTTGGTCAATAGTCAACACAGCTGCCCCAAGCCCTGCAATCTTCTTTGCCAGCTCAAGCTCGCTTTCCTTTGAAACGCCTGCGCCCGGAAGCAGGACAATGCCGGGCAGCAGTTCTTCTACTGATGTCGGCAGAACCAGCAAGCCGTAAATATTGCTGTTCCTGCTTTGATAAATTATCTTATGAATTGAAAGATTGCCTTCAACTCCATAATCTTCTCTCCTGAATTTCACATCGCTCCTGTCCAAAGGGTAAGAAAGATAACCCCCTCCATCAACATGCCACTCCTTTTCCTGTTTTTCTGTTGGCTTCTCTGCCTGCTTCACAGAAGGCAGCAAGTAAAACGCCGCTGCAGCTAACAGCACAGCAACCACAATTATGCCGCTGTAAAAATAATTCCTTTTTATTTTCATATTATACCGGCTATTTTTTTGAAATTTGATTGGGTTGGGCTGTTTTTATAAATCTTTGCCAGCATCATCAGCCTGCTTTTGTCAATTTTAATATTCTTTTTATCAAGGATATTGATTAGATGCCAACTCATCAAAAACTGGCAGAACTGGGTTACATTTTTTGGATTTTGTGAATGGCGCACCCTTTCAAAATCAATCAGATAAGGCTTGTTTTTGCTGATTATTATATGTTTTAATGGATGGTGCATCTCCTCCTTGTCAATTTTTAACTTGTCTAAATTAAATAATTGATTAAAAATATTTTTTATTGTTTTTTTAATTTTGCTATTGTTGGATTTCTTAAGGTAATCAATGATAAAATCGCCGTCAATATATTCATAAGCAAGATAGCCTTTATCCTGAATCAGCAATTTTGGGCCTATCCCGAGTTTATTCAGCCTTTCCAGCCATTTTGCCTCGTTTTCTATCCTGCCGACTGCAGTGCTTTGCGGATTTTTTGTCTTTATTGCAATTTTTTTGGATTTATAAAGTCCGGTAAACAACAATCCGCGATGACCTTTGGCTAAATATTTTACATTGACAATTCCCCTATTTTCCAATCTTCTTAAAAATTCACGTTTCCTCAATAAATAAACATAAATGTCTTCGAAAAAGACGTGCTGCTTTTCAAGCTCTTCAAATTCAAGCAGGTTATTCTTGACGGATTCCTCAACTTTTTCCTTTTTCGTCAATGATGAAAAAACCATTAAAATAACTCCATTTGGATTTAGAAAATTATTAACATCATCCAAAAACCTTTCAATCACTTCATAGCCCCTTTTGCCGCCTTCAATTGTCAAGTCTTTTAATTTCAATTCTTGAGGCAAGTAAGGCGGATTAAATACGATGGTATCAAACTTTCCCTTTATGTTTTTGAACAAGTCCGACTGAACAAATTTTATCTTTCTGTTTTTAATATTTTTTTTGCAATAGCCGATAACGCCTTTTTGGGCATCAGCTGCCAAGACAAAGCTTACATTTTGCTTGTGCGCAGCGGCGATTGCCTGTATTCCTGAGCCTGTGCCCATGTCAAGCACTTTTCCGAAAGTATGCTTCTTAACCCATGTCTCGAGCATAGTGCTATCTTCTCTAGGCTCATAGACTGATTTGCAGCTTGACATAAGATAAGGAGTACTCCAAAGATTTAAAAATGTTTTATTTATGCTACAATTTGAAATGCTGGTATTAGAGCGAAAACTTGGTCAAGGGTTGGTTATTGGGGATAATATTGAAGTAGTTGTCACTAGGTTTGGGAATGATACGGAATCTGGCGAAATTGTCCCGGTATTATGGATTTCCATAATAGAAGGAAACATAAGCAAAATTGCAAAATTAAAACAGAAAGTGGTTTATGGCTATAACTCCGGCATAAGCTTTGAATATCTGTCAAGAAGGCAGCAATTTGCTAAAATTGGAATTACTGCGCCCAAAGAGGTTACAATCTACAGAAAAGAACTGTTGGATAGGGTTAAAACCCCATATTAGATCATTTATTTGATGGTCTAACCTTTTCTAAAATATGGACTCGGCGGGATTTGAACCCACAGCCTCTTCCCTGCGAAGGAAGCGTCATAGCCGTTAGACCACGAGCCCGGGAATAAGATTTTTGCTTTATTTTTATGCTTATTGATTGTTTAAGTCATTTAATTTATTAACCAGCATTTTAGGCTCTTTCCCATAGATTACCTTGTCCTTTTCCCCGACCTTGTTGCATATTTCAGCGATTTTTTCAATAATGCCGGAGTTCGTTATGCCGCCGCTGCGTTCAAGAACTCCAATCGGCTTTTTAAGATGGAATGCAAGCGTGAATTCATTCAATGTTCCTATCTGCCCCGAAATTATAACGATTGCGTCAGAATTAGCAACAAGAGGAATGTTCCTTCCTGGTATTCCCAAGCCAGTATGCTCAATTTCTGTAAAATTGTCATGCGGAAATCTGTATTGGTTTATGTGCCCGTCTTTGCTTTTTGCAGGCGAAATCGCAATCACTTTCCCGTTATTTTCAAAAGCGCCTTTTGCAGCCTCGTAAGGATAGCCCCAGCAGCCGCCAAACATTAAAATGTGTTTGTTTATTGCAATTTCTTTCCCGATTTCATAGGCTTTCTTTACTATTTCCCTGTCAAAAGGCGGCAGTGAAGCGCCGCAAATTGAGATTTGCATAAACTAGAAAGAAATATACATCTTATATAAATATTTACAAAATTTGAACTATTTTAAGAGAAGAGGATTAGTTTTTATTTCCTTATAGGTTTCCTTTAGTCTATGTCCATCTCCTAATTTATCAAATCTAATAACTACTTCTTTGACGCTTTCTTCTAATGTCGGGACAATTAAAGAATAAGCCGCTGTTGGAAAGTAAGTAACATAAGGAAAATGTGTGTAGTTTCTTCCTACTCTTTCTTTTAATGGAATAAGTAAAGCATTTACCAACCTTCCTAAATCACTACTATCAGTAAAATCAATTCTTATATTATATTCGTCTATTGATTGCGCATTTGGCGGAAAAACAGGAAGCTCTTCAAAATCTTTAGGAACAACATCTTTTTCACAGATTTTTCTTATCAATGGTTCACCAAGAAACTCATCTCTGTTAAATATATCCATTAATTCTTCAGAAATTGCAAAGTATCGCAGAGCAGCCATTCCACCTCTTGTGTCATAAAAAAATCTTTTTTCTTCAGGTATCCCTACTCCCTCTCCATATTTTTTATAATCTTCAATTTCTCTTTCTATAGCTTCAGGGTGGTACCTCATTATATCTGAACCAATCCAGCATGGTCTCCCATCAGGTACTCTATCCACAACAACAAAACCTGCTTGGTTATACTTGCCTACGTGAATTCCGCCTACTAAGAAAAATCTAGGTAAACTTGTTTTTAATAGCTCTGATGTTATTAACTCTTGAGGTTTGATTATTTCCAGTTCATGCCCTTTATATGGAATTATATCTCCCATAATGCCTAACAATGATTGATGGTTTTTAAATCTTTTTATTTTTACTACTTAAGAATAAATATTTACTTTCTCTTATAATTCCCCATCAATTCCGCCTTTGCCAATATATGCCCCTGCATTGTCATTTCCAATTCTTTTTTAGCCGAGCCTTCCGGCAGATTAAGCTCTGAATCTAGCGCATACAGCTTGAAGAAATACCTATGTGTTCCAGAAGGCGGGCAAGGCCCTCCATATCCTGTTCTGCCCCAGCTGTTTTTGCCTGCTGTTCCTTTTGGCTCAGTGCCTTTCGGTATCTCTTTTGTTGATGGCGGGATGTTAAAAACAACCCAATGGTCCCAAATGCCGACAGGCGCATCAGGGTCATCCATGATCAAGACAAGGCTTTTTGCATTAGAAGGAACGTCGCTTATTGTTAATGGAGGCGATAAATCTTGCCCATCGCAAGTAAATTCTGAGGGCATTGTTGAATTATGTGCAAATGCAGTGCTTGTAAGCTTCATATCAACCACCCCCGTTTCAATTTGATTTTGTTTAATGCAACCAATAACAAAAATTAATATCAAAATAAAAAATAATATCTTCATAACAATTTAATATTTTCAAACCTTATAATTCTTTCGCCAATTCCCTGACAACTTTCTTCATATCCTTTGCTTCGTAAATCGCCCTTCCAATTATTGCGTGCCACGAATCCAATTTTATTGTCAAATCGCTTATTGAGCCGCCTTGGCTTATTAATCCAGGAGAGTAAAATACGGGGTTTTTGATTTTATTTTTTATTATATTAACATATTGCATTGCCTTTTCAGGCTTGTTGCCTGGAATCACAAAATCAGTAACCCCCATTGAAGCAGCAATCTCGTACATTCTTTTCGGCGCATTGTCGTCAATAAAGCCACCTGCTTCTTTAAGATAAGCCTGATGCGTCATCTCCCCTCCAATAATAACCTTCATTTTTGCGTTCTGCGCAGCCTTAATCCATGCTGCCTCTGTTTCAGGGCCTGCCTGAGGGAACAGAATAACGGCATCAGCAAGCCTGCAGGCTCTCATGAACTTTTCACCCATCTCAGGAATGTCTGTGCCTGCTTTTTGATGGTCATAGATTATGGGCAATCGTGTAATATTCCTTATTGCCTTGACAACCTTTTCCATTCCAAATGGAATGACAAGCTCGAAGCCAATCTTGTAGGCTCCGACTCCTTTCACAGAGCAGGTAGCTTTGACTAATTTTGACAATTTCTCCAGGCTGTCAACATCACAGCTTGGTATTATTGACTTTTTTAGTTTGATTATCGGCATTTTAAATCACTCTGTAAATAAATGCTGTCAATAATACTCCAATTAAGACAAGCAAAGCCCAAAAGTCATTTGCAAATTGTTTTATTGGCATTGTTTTAATTGTTTTATTTTATTTGTTATTAAATCAAATTTTTCCTAAACAGCAACCCATCCTTCAGGATGCTTTTTCCAGTCCATTATATGATTTAGCTGCTCTTTTGAAATATATTTATTCTTCAATGCAGTTTTGACAAAGC
>JAGVXR010000064.1 GCA_018303645.1 Candidatus Woesearchaeota archaeon | reverse complement strand
AAAATGCATTAGTTCTGGTTTTATAGAGAAAATGACAAACTGGTTTAAACGTTTATTTGGCTGATAGATAAATCTATTTTTTATTTTTATTTAATCAAAACCTATATATACTCCTTAATTCTTAAATTATTTAATTATGGCAAAGCAGAAAACCATATCAAAAGACATTCCTCTTGCAGAAATAACTTTGAGGAGATACGAAAAGCCGGCAAACCTAAGCGGCAGGGAGCTTGTAAGAAAGATTTGCCTTTCCATCGGGCTGCTGCAGCCGGGCGACTCAAGGGATGTTGTTGTTGACGTCCTGAATGTTTTAATAAAGGCAAAAAAAGGGCAGAGGCAGCTGACAAGCGATGAAATATGCAGCCTTGTAATTGAGGAAAGAAAAAGCCTCAGGCTGCCGATGCTTGGCATAGCATCCTCCAACATAAGAAGGCAGCTGAAAAGGCTGAAGGATTTGCTGCTGGTTGAAAAAAGGCTTAACGCCTACAGGATAATCGAATTCAGCAATTTGAATGAAATTTTTGAGGATAGGATTGAAAAGATTTTGTTGCAGAGCATAAATTCCAGAGTTAAGGAATACCTGAAGAAGATTGATGAATTGTAAAAGTTTAAATAAATTTAATTTGTATGTCGTCATAAAACGAAATATTTATATATATGCTAGATTTTGTAGTCGATAATAAGACGCGGGGTGTATTATATCGTCTTAAAAAAGAAAACAAGAGGAGGTAAATCTAAAATGGCAGAAAAAGTAGCAAAAGTTGGCGTGAAGAAACAGGCAGGCTACCTGTATTTTGTTGACAAGAAGGGTAATGTAGCCAGAGCCAAGATGTCGAGGGGCGGAAGAAAGAAAGGCAGAGCCAAGGTTGAAGTTGTGGCCAAAGCCGGCGTGAAGAAAAAGTCAGGGTACTTGTACTTTATTGACAAGAGCGGCGACATATCATGCGCCAAGATGTCAAGAGGCGGAAGAAAAAGAAGAAGAAGGTAATTCTTCTTTATTTTTTTTATTTTCTTTCTATTTCTAATAATTTCTTCAAGGAGTATATAGCAACTTCTATCTGCTTATTACTTGGCTCTTTTGTTGTGATTTTCTGCAGCCATAGCCCCGGCAATGAAATCAGCTTAAACATGGGATTACTCTGCTTTTTGTCGCTGATTTTCAGGATTTCGTAAGAGATGCCGGCAATAAGGGGGATGAGCAAAATCCTCAGGGGCAGTAAAATGCCTTTTCTGAGCCAGTGGCTAAGCTCCATGAAATATGGATTGTACAGCATTATTGCAGAAGGCAATAAGGAAAAAATGAAGATGCCCACAACAAAGACTATCAGCAGGAATGACGTGCCGCACCTCGGATGCAAAGTTGTGAACTTTTTTACGTTTTCTGCGCTCAACTTATTGCCTTTTTCGTAGCAGTGGATTGCCTTGTGCTCGGCGCCATGGTACTGGAACAATGCCTTTACATCCTTTAAGAATGAAATGGCGACAATGTAGGCTAAAAAAATCAAAATTCTTATCATGCCGTCTGTAAGGTTAAACAATATCGGCTTTTTTTCTTCCGTAAATCCCATAAGGCTTGTCAGAAAATAAGGCAGCGCTATGAAAAACACCACAACCAGGGCCATTGAGATGAAAATTGTAAATGCAAGCTCGTTCTTGCCTATTTTCTCCTCTTTTGGGGCAGCCTGCTCAGCCGACCACATCAATGCTTTTATTCCTATAACTAGCATGTCTACTAGATTCACAAAGCCGCGAACAAAAGGCAGCCTGAGAAATTTGTGTTTTTTCTTCGGGATTGTGCCTTTTTTTGCTATTATTTGCTTGCCCTTCCTTACCGCAACAACATATTTACGGGGACCGCGAATTAGGACACCTTCAATAACAGCCTGCCCGCCGATGCTGATTTGCTTATTTGGCATAATTTTTTATTTTGTCAAGTATTTTAAATAACTATTGGTTTTTTTATTCCAAAACCTTTATATGCCGTATATTCATCTCCAAAACAAAATGAAATGCCCTTACTGCAATTATGAGGAAACGCAAGTCATCGATACGAGAGAGACTGAAAACCTTGAAGTCACAAGGCGGAGAAGGGAGTGCCTGAAATGCAATAAAAGGTTCACAACTTATGAAAGGGTTGAGGAAGCTGACATAATTGTTGTCAAGAAGGACGGCAGGAGGGAAAGGTTCGGGAGAAAAAAGCTTATCGACGGCATTTTAAAAGCCTGCGAAAAAAGGGACATAAGCCTGGATAAGGTTGAAAAGCTTGTTGACGAGGTTGAGTCTGACTTGAGGAAAAGGGATTCTGTTGAAGTTGAAAGCAAGGTCATTGGCGAGCTTGTCATGAAAAAGCTGAAGACTCTTGACAAGGTTGCCTACATAAGGTTTGCATCCGTCTACAGGGAATTTGAGGACTTGGAAAGGTTTGGGGAAGAGCTCGAGAAGCTGATTAAGAAATGATAATAGGACTTACAGGCAAAAACGCTTCAGGCAAGGGCGAAGTTGCAATTTATCTAAAAGAAAAACATTTTATCTACTATTCTCTTTCTGATACCATAAGGGAAGAGGCGACTAAAAGAAAGCTTGAGCATTCCCGCAATAATTTAATTAAATTAGGAAATGAGTTAAGGAAAGATAAAGGTCCG
Source organism: Candidatus Woesearchaeota archaeon (assembly GCA_018303645.1). Taxonomy (GTDB): domain Archaea; phylum Nanobdellota; class Nanobdellia; order Woesearchaeales; family GW2011-AR4. Next base: position 3,133 of record JAGVXR010000064.1, on the reverse strand, counting down.
GATTATTTAGCAAAACAAATCAACAAGAAAATAAAGCAGCAACTAAGCAAAAGCCAAAACTTCGTCATTGACAGCATAAGAAGCCCTTTTGAGGCAAAAGAGTTGATGAAAAATAATGGATTTGTTCTTGTCGGAATCGATGCTCCGATTAAACTAAGATTCAAAAGATTAAGGGAAAGAAACAGGGTGGGAGATGCAAAGACTTTGGAAGATTTCAAAAAGCAGGAGCAAAGGGAAAATTTAAAAAGCGACACCAATCAGCAGCTTGATGCAACGTTTGGATTGGCAAAAAAAGTCGTCGTGAATGACGGCACGTTGGAAGAGTTGCATAAAAAGATGGACAGATTATTAATGGAGCTGAAATGACAAGAGTAAGCTGGGAGCAGTATTTCATGAACATTGCAAAGGAAGTTGCAACAAGAAGCACCTGCGACAGGAAGCATGTGGGAGCTGTCATTGCAAGGGACAGGACTATACTTTCAACTGGGTACAACGGCAGCATAAGGGGAATGCCGCATTGCGATGAAGTAGGGCATCTCATGGAGAATGGACATTGCGTTGCAACAATTCATGCAGAGGCTAACGCAGTCCTGCAGGCTGCAAAAAACGGCGTCAGGATAGAGGGCGGCGAGGTTTACATAACTGCAAGCCCGTGCTGGATATGCTTCAAGATGCTCGCAAACACCGGCATCAAAAAGATTTATTACGGGGAATTCTACAGGGATGAGAGGATTTTTGATGTTGCTAAGAGATTAGGGATTGAATTAGTGCACATTCCAGTAAAGCAGGAAGAGCTTTAATTTCCGGCAAATTTTGAATACAATGTTTTAGCCTCTTTCTCACCCTTCGCTTTTATCAAAGCTCTTCCGTCATTAAAAATTGTGAGCTTGTTTTCAAAATTGATGCAATAGCCATAATCAATAACCCTTCCGATTTTTTTTAATTTGTTTTTTAAGTCATTGAATTGCTTTGAATCAATTGCTTTTGCTTTTATCTGATAAATATTGTTGCCGCATAGTTTAATCGTCCTTGAATGTTTTTTCCCATTCAAAAATTCAAAATTATTTTTAGCACAGCAAATGCAATTTTTATTTTTGTTGACATTAATTTTTAATAATTCATTTTTCCAAATGTCAAAAAATAACAAATCTTTTTCGTAATTCTTATTTAATATTATTTTTATTGCCTCATTTACTTGAATAGAAGAAATCAAATTTGTTATTGTGTTAAGAACTCCAACAGTTTCGCAAGTGTCTAATTGTGCTGCTTCTTTTAAAAAACATCTTAAGCAAGGAGTTTTATTTGGTATTACATTGAAAACATACCCCTTGCTTCCAACAGCAGAGGAATAGATAAAAGGGATTTTATTTTTAATGCAATAATCATTTATTAAAAACCTCGTTTCAAGGTTGTCTGTGCAGTCTAAAATTAAGCTAATATTTTTTTTATTTTTATTAGTATTTTTTTCATCATTGGATTTTTTTATTGGAATAAGATCGTAGATATTATCATAACTTAAATCATCAACAAAAACATCAAATTCAACCTCATTGTTAATTTTATTTAAATGCTCCTTTGCTGATAATGCTTTTGGCTTTCCAACATCATTTTCTTCAAACAAGCTTTGCCTTTGCAAATTTGACAGCTCGACAATATCCCTGTCAATTAACAACAATTTTCCAATTCCAGCCCTTGCCAGCAATTCAGCAGAATTAGTGCCTAAAGCTCCCAAGCCGACAATTGCAATAGTGCTTTTTTTCAGTTTTTCCTGCCCTTCTTTTCCTATTTCCCTGAAGATTTCCTGGCGTATGTAGCGCATAATAAACAGATAAGTTAATATGATTTTAAAGGTTTGGGGAAATTTTCAACAAGCTTTAAATATTCACCAAAAAAATATCAAAAAATGCCATCCGAATTCATCAAAAGGCAGAGTAATGACTTTTACAGGGACATCACTTCATTAGGCAGCCTCTGGATTTACTGCACCATACTGCTGCTTTTTTTATTGCAGAAAGATTATTTTATTTTTAAAAAACTGCTGGCAGGGCTTGTCCTGATACAAGCCATTGCAATAGCCATAAGGACTTTTTACTTCAAGGAGCGCCCAAGCAGGTATCCGCATAAGTCGTACATAGAAAGAATTGACGCATCTTCTTTTCCAAGCCTGCATTCAGCGAGAATTGCCTTTTTGAGCATGGTTTTTATTAAGCATTTTAATAATATTTTTTTGACAATTTTAATAACAATCTTGGCTATTGTGGTTGCTTACTCAAGAATAGAACTTAAAAAACATGACTTGAAAGATGTTTTAGGAGGAGTTGTTGTTGGTTTTGTGGTATATATTGTTGTTAATGCTTTATTTTAGGCTTCTCACCGCAAACTTTAAATACTAGAACTTAACAATTGTTAACTAATATGCAGGAAACCATGCCGCAGGAGATAGAAGTCAGGTATATTCTGCCAGCCATAAGGAGAGAGCTTGCCAGAATCTTCATAGAAGAGCACAAGCTCAACCAGAAAGAAACGGCAAAGACACTTGGATTGACAGAGGCTGCAATCTCCCAGTACCAGCACTACAAAAGGGCAAAGGAAGTTGTTTTCAGCGATGCTGTCATCAATGAAGTGAGGAAGTCTGCCGCAAAAATTACCGCTGAGAAAAACAGCAGGCAGAGGGTTATAGCAGAAATGTACAGGATAAGCAACCTTACAAAAGTAAGGCAGATTTTGTGCGACATACACCGCTCGCAATCAAAAGAGCTTGAGAACTGCAATGTGTGCTTTGACGAAGGCTTGATAGCAATAAAGACAGATTGAAATTTTAACAAAAATGCCACCAACAGCAGCCACGGAACAGGTTTTTGACAAGGACTACAGCAGGTACGGCTTTCATGACAAGGAAGAATATGTGTTCAAGTCGCAGAAAGGGCTGTCAAAAGAAATAGTCGAGCAGATATCAAAGATAAAGAACGAGCCGGAATGGATGCTGAAATTCAGGCTAAAGTCTTTGGAAGAATTCTACAGAAGGCCAATGCCTCAGTGGGGAGCAAATCTTAACATAATAAATTTTGATGATATTTATTATTACCTAAGGCCTACTGACAAGCAAAGCGACTCATGGGATGATGTGCCTGAA
>JAGVXR010000063.1 GCA_018303645.1 Candidatus Woesearchaeota archaeon | reverse complement strand
CCTATGAGAAAAAGCGCAACAATTACGGCAATGAAAATCCATACCAATGTGTTTTTATCTTTTTCCATAAGTCTCACTTTCCTACATCCTTTTTCATTTCTTCAAATTGTTTTTTGTTTATCTCTCCTTTAGCATATCTTTTCTTTAGAATCACGATTGGAGTTTCATGTAGTCCTTCCCTTTTAATTATAAATTTATAAATAAGCCATATGACTAAAATAATTAATCCAATCCAAAATAATGACCAAATTATATTCCAAAAACTCCAATAACCATAGCCATATCCAAATGGGTTGTTACCCATCATTCCGTAGCCCATATTGCCGCCCATCATCATGCCCATCATTCCTCCGCTCATCATGCCTCCAGACCCAAAAACATTCTCTTCGCCGCAATATATCGCTTTTGCCATATTAATATGGAATTGCTCTTCATCTTCAGAGCCTTCTTTTAACCCCATCATCTGATGCATAAGCTCATGGCTTTCCCCAGGATGCATCTGCTCCATGTAATATTCGCCCATTATTTCCAGCTGCGAATCTGATAAACTTTTACAGCTAGTTTTTGAATCAATCAAGCTTTTAGCAGTATTGATTTCTTGCTGATTAATTGCACTAACTAAACCCAGATTTAACAATAAAATTATTGCCATAATAAATAATACTTTTTTCATCTTGTATCACCAAATGTTAAATAATAAAGGCAATTATAACTATTTTGCCGCTTAAACCGTTTTAAACTGTTATTTTTGCAGGTACACATTATATGTTTTCCCAATTCTTTCCCTTTGTATTAAGCCTCTTTTGTCAAGATTTGTTAATATTGTTGAAACTTTTGCTTTGCTCCAATTTAATCTAAACCTTAACGAGTCTTGGGTTATTTCGCCAGCTTTCTTTATTTCGTCTAAAATTGCTTTTTCATCTTCTGAAAGCGCTTTTCTCATGATACTATACTCTTTATCTTTTGATTGCAATCCAAATAGATATAGCGATGCAAAAAATCCTAATCCAGCAGCAAAAATCAATGAAATTAGATTTATTATAATTGAGTTTGTTGTGGAAAAGTTCATTATGTTCGTGCCCATCGCTTCACCCATCATCTGCATCATGGGTGTTTGTTTTGGCGTAAATAAGGGACTTATAATTAGAAATACGGAGAAATATCCAACTATGGCAATCAAAACAATTAGTGCTATTTTTGATACATTGTCGATTTCTTTCAGATTTAACTTATTCATTTCACATACAACTCTTCCATAATTTTATTATTCTTTCTTAACCTTTCAGCCAAAACTTCCCTTATTATGTCAAATGCCTTAACGATTTTTGGATTTGTGAGCTTGTAATAGATATTCTTCCCTTTTCTGTTTGACTCAACAATTCCTTTGCTTTTCATAATGCCTAAATGTTGGGATATGTTGGCCTGGCTTAATTTTGTTTTTTGTATAAGCTCTGTTACCGACATTTCTTTGCCTCTTAATAAATTCAAAATTTCCAATCTAATGGGATTTGAGAATACTTTGCACATTTCTGCATGCAAGCTATACAATTCCTTCATAATAGGGTATTAGAATATTCTAATATTTAAATACTTTTGGTTTTTATAAATTCGTAAAATAAGAATTAAATAATTTAAATCCCAACGCCCTGAAAGATTACTTGATAAATAAGATAAGCATCAAAGCTGATAATCACGAAAGCAAATATCCATGCAAATATTGTTGTTATTTTCTTGTTTACTAATTCTTTCATGATTGATTTATTTGAGGTATAAATAATCAAAGGAATCAATGGCAATGGAATCAGCAAGCTTAATACAACCTGGCTCAAGATAAGAATCTTCAAAGGCTCGATGCTGAGCAAAACTGCGATTGTAACAGGTATTACATTGATGAACCTTGTTATGAGCCTTCTAACCCACAAGCTTATCTTGAAGCCCGTCAGGCCGTCCATAACAGACTGCCCTGCCAGAGTGCCTGTAACCGAAGATGATATGCCTGCAGAAAGCAGCGCCAATGCAAAAACAATTGCGGCAAATTTGCCGAATAATGGTATTAATGTAAGATAAGCCTGGTCAAGCGTGCCAACATTTATGCCTGCTTTATAGAAGGCTGCAGCTGACATTATTATTATTGCCGCATTGATAAACCCTGCAATTGTAAGCGAAACAACATTGTCTATCAAATGGTATTTTAAAATCCTGGATTTACTGCCAAAATGGTTGCCAATGATCTTGTTTTTGATGAGCCATGAGTGCACAAAAATTGCATGAGGCATGACTGTTGCGCCGATTATGCCGACTGCAATCAGAGCGCTCTCTTTTGTCAGCATGGGCTTGACTGAGTGAATCAGGATAGACTGCATATCCGGCTTTGTAAGGAAAAGCTCATAAACATAGCCCAAGCCTATTATCGAAACAAAAAGAATGAAAGACTGCTCCAGAGTTCTGAATTTCTTTTGTGTTAACAATAAGATTATAAGCACATCAGCCACTGCAATGTAAGTGCCCCACAATAATGGAATGCCAAAAAGCAGGTTTAACGCCACTACAATGCCCAAAAACTCTGCCAAATCAGTTGCAAGAATAACGATTTCCGCCAAAATCCAGTAAGAAAACACAAGCCATTTCTTTTTCAGCTTTTCCTTGACAAGCTCAGGCAGGGAATAGCCTGCAATCCCGAGCTTTCCGCTTAAATACTGGAAAAGCATTGCCATTCCTGAGGCAAGCCACACAACCCAGAGCAAATCATAATTAAACAAAGCCCCGCCGCTTATGTCAGTGCCCCAGTTTCCGGGATCCATGTAAGCAACGCTTACTATCAAGCCAGAGCCCATGAATGCAAGAAGTTTTCTGTCAGAGAATATTTTAAAATAATGCAGGAATTTTTGAAAAAGCGCCATTTTACCCCAAAACTAAAAACCCTGTTGCATACATTATCAAAAGTCCAGTCAAAAATCCAAGAACATTGGTGACTGTAAATATTGAGAGCCAGTTGCCTTTTGCCATCTGGTTTATTATATCAAATGCAACATCAAAGATTGCGCCTGCGCCTATTGCAAGGAAAAAAACTCCCAATACAGCAGAATATGAAAAGCCGCCGACCAATGCCCCAAGTATTGTCGGAATTCCGGCAAGTAGCCCCATCATTACAAGATGCAGCAAAAAGTTGCCGATTTGCTTATGCGCTCTTGTTAATGGAGCAACAATTGCAACGCCCTCTGTAACATTGTGAACCATAAAGCCTATGACAAGCAGGCTTCCTAAAGCTATTTCCCCAACAGCATAAGCGCTTCCGATTGCAAGCCCTTCCCCAAGGTTGTGCAAGCCAATGCCCAGCGCAATTAAATATCCCCATATTAAGGCTTGGTAATGTTCGCCCTTGTCTTTTGTGTAATGCTGTGTTTCGTAGCTGACGGCAGATAACGTTAAGACTGCAAGCAAAAACCCAATTACAAGTATGCCTATGCCGTTAAATGCCTGAGGCAGGCTTCCTATAAGCCCCATAGACTCTGAAAGCGCGTCAAAGCCCAAAAACACCAGCAATCCGATTGTAAGTGAAAGCAGAAACATATACCATCTTCCCCTTAGCATTTTAAGGAAAGGAAACCAGAGCAACCCCAGCAGCACGGGAATAACCCCGACATAAATGCCGAGCAGCACAAATGTCTTAAAGTAGAAAAAGTTGAATGTAGGAGTCAGAGTCGCGACTTCAATTTCCTTTTCAAAAGTCACTCCATTTCTTGAAATAAGCGTGATTTTTTCAAAATCGCCGTCAAGCCACGGGTAAAAAATATCAATTTTTCCTTTTTCCAGGGGATTCAAGGTTTTGCTTTGCTCCATGTCAAATTTCCAATAAGCGCCATTAACCATCACTTGGGCTATTGTGACAGGCTCGGGCCCGTCATTAAAAACTTCAAGCGTTATATGCTCAGGAGAAAAAGCAACCCTTTGGATGAAAGCAACTTCTATAGGGGGCACGGATGACTTGAAAACTCCCAAAGGGCCGAATTTCAGAAAAACAAATAACAGGATAATAAGTAAAAAAACCGGCAGCAGGGCGCTTACCCAAAGCTTAAGCTTATTCTGCTTTTCTGTAGTTTCCATTTTTATTCAACAACTTCAAAAAATCCCATCCATCCCAGCTCTGTGAATTCTGAAACATGGGCATGGAACATGTACATCCCGGAGTACTTAAAGCGGACATCTATTATGGACCTTTCACCCTGCACCATTGAAACAATGTCAGTATAAGCATTCGGCTCCAGCCTTGTTCCAGTCCTGTACTCATCAAAAAATGTTGCATGCAGATGGAAAGAATTGATTGGGTCAAATTCAACAATATTTATCAAGTAAATCCTAATTAATTCGTCTTTCTTTACCTTGATTGGATTTAATGCATAGTAAAATGCCTTTGAATTGACGGCATACACTTCATTTTCCTCGTCAAAATTCGTGTCAAAAGCGTTCATCACCATGACTAATTCCCTGTCGGGCTTTATTCTTGTATCGTTCTTGGGATCAACAATATAAGCGCCGTACAATCCCTTGCTTATGTGCTGTTTTATGGGAACAGAGTGGCAATGAAACAAATGCACTCCAAACGGCTCAGCTTCAAACTCGTAAGTAAAGCTCTTGCCTGGGTAAACAAAGTCTTCTGTCATTGCGCCATCCATAGAGGCGTTATGGATGCCATGAAAATGCATTGTGTGAGGCTTTGTTCCTTTATTTGTAAAATGAATTCTTATCCTATCTCCTTCTGTTGCCCTTATTGTAGGAGCAGGAACCTGCCCATTGTAAGTCCACGCAGGGAAAAAAACCCCTGGTGCAATCTCAATTTCCTTGTCTTCTGCAAAAATCCAGTACTCCCTTAACGTTTTTCCATCAGGAAGCCTTGATTCTTTGTATAATTTTTTTCTTTCTTCCTGAGGCAGGTTGTTGAAGTTCCATGTTGTTAAGTATTGCATTGCGTCAAAGTCTTCTGATGTGTACTCGCCAATAATGCCAAACTGCTCCTGCGCTGTTGCCTGCAATTTTTGAAAGTGGCTAGATTTGCTGTTGCCGCTATTTTTTAAATCTTCAAAGGACTTTAAACATCTTGAATCAGTTGATGTGGGATCACTGCAATAGTCCTTTGCAATTTGCTTCAATTTTTGGTATTCAGGGCTTTCCTGAGCAGCCGCATTATCAGGCATGAAAAGCCTAAATAGCAGGAATCCCACTATCAAAAACAACGCCAGCAACGGTAATCTTATTTTTTTTTGTATAGCTTTTTGAGTTTCCAGCATCTTTGTTTTTATAAATCCAGAATTTTATTGCGGAATTGGCTTTCCGTGCGGGTCTTTTTTCGGGTTGCCCAGCAGCTTCCTCATCTTAAATATAGACTCGTCGCTGAATGCATGCTCCAATCGATGCGCTTCATGATGCACGTTTTTCGGGCTTATTTTAAGCATATTTCTCAAAAAAGACTCTATCAGCCTGTGCTTTGAGGTGAGCTTTTGCGCAATTTTCCTTCCTTTTTGTGTGAATTGAAGCTTTGAATATCTCCTATGCAGCACAAAACCTTCCTTCTGCAACTCATGCACCATTTCAGAGACGCTTGGCTTTGATACTTTGCAGTAAACATAGAAAGTTAGGATAACCTAACTTATATATAAGGGTTTGTATTTTAACAAATTTCCAAAAATATTATAAACAAAACAATACACCTAGGTTACATGCCAAAAAAATACTTCACAGTTGAGAGAGCGCAAAAGCAAATGCCAAAAATAAAGAAGTCCCTGATTAAGCTTCAAAATTTGAAAAAAGCGATAGATGCTATACTTTCAGTAGAGATGGACTCTAGAGAGGTCGAGTATGAAGAAATTATTGAGACAAGCACCAAGCTGAACAAAGAATACCATAAACTCTCTTATGATTTTCACAGAGAGATTGAAAATTTGGAAAAAATAGGCTGTATATTGAAAGATTTAGGGCAGGGCTTAGTTGACTTTTACTGCAGGTTTGAAGGCAGGGACATATTCCTGTGCTGGGGGCTTGGAGAAGGCAAAATAAAAGCCTGGCATGAGATAGAGGAAGGCTTTGCAGGCAGGCATCCAATCATTGGCTTGGAACAATGAAAACAAAGGTAAATTGGCTGGAATGGGGCAAGGCATCATTTGAAAAGGCAAAAAATGAGGACAAGCTGATTTTATTGGACTTGACAGCTGTCTGGTGCCACTGGTGCCATGTAATGGACGCAGCTTCTTACTCTGACGATGAAATCGCAAAAACAATCAACAATGATTTTGTGCCGATAAAGGTTTATATAGACAAAAGGCCTGACTTAAGGGAACGCTATAACATGGGCGGATTTCCCTCAACAGTTTTTCTCAATCCAGATGGCTATGTTATAGCAGGCGACACTTATGCGCCTCCTGAAAGGCTCAAGCTTATGCTTGAGGCTGTGAAAGGCGAGTATAAGAAAAGAAAAGACGAAATCAGAAAAAATATTCAGTTAATTGAAGAAAAAACTAATAAAGAAAAAGAGATAAAGGAAGGCGATAAAATAAACGAAGTGATGATAAAAGATGTTTTGCTTTCTGTAGAGGACAACTTTGACTCTTTTTACGGCGGGTTTGGGCTGCAGCCAAAATTTCCAGTCCCAGAGGCTTTAGACTTGTTGTTCATCCAGTATCAAAACACTAAATCCAAAAAATATCTTGACATGGCTTTAAAAACCCTTGATGGAATGCATAATGGCATATACGACAAAATTGATTTCGGCTTTTTTCGCTACTCTGTAACCCAGGATTGGAAAATGCCCCATTACGAGAAAATGCTTGATACAAATGCTGGCTTGCTGAGGAACTATGCCGTTGCCTACAACATAACAAAGATGGAAAAATACAAGAAAATAGCAGAAGATACAATCCTCTACATCACTAAATTTTTATCAAATCAAGAAAATGGCGGTTTTTACGGCTCTCAGGATGCTGATGAGGAATTTTACCATTCAAGGCAAGAAGAAAGAAAAAACAAAAAACAGCCTTTTGTTGACAAAACAATTTATGTTGATTGGAATTCAATCATGATTTCCTCGTATATAAAAGCCGGGGCTGCATTGAATGACGATAAAACAACGGATTTTGCAGTAAAAACAGTTGATTTTATTCTGGAAAATTGCTATGACAGCAAAAACGGCGTGTTTCATTTCTATGACGGAAAGGCAAACATAAATGGGCTGCTGTGCGATAACATATATTTTTTGAACTGCCTGATTGACGCTTATTTTATGGCTCAAAATCAGGAATATCTTGAAAAAATAAATGATCTTGCGGATTTTGTTTTAAATAATTTTTATGATAACAAAAATCCTGGCTTTTTTGACAGGCTGCCTAAAGAAGATGACCTGGGAACATTAAAGCACAGAAGCAAGCAATTTTTAGAGAACTCTTTCTCTGCCATTGTATTCCTAAGATTATATTTTTTAACCAAAAACGGAAAGTACAGGCAATCTGCTGAAAGTACTTTATTGAATTTTGCCGACAGCTACCTGAACTTTGGCTATTTTTCGGCAATGTACGCTGTTGCTGCCGGCATGCTGCTGAACGGCGAAATAAAGGTTGACATCGTCAATAGGAAGGGCATGGTAAATGCGTGCATTAGCTCAATCAATCCAAGAATCGTTGTAAATTTCATTGATAAAAACAAAAAAAAGAGTGTAGGGTACGAAATAGAAGGCGCTTATGTCTGCAAAGGCGCATTATGCAAAGGTCCCATAAATGACAATAAAAAACTTGAAGAGGAATTAACCTAATCAAAAGCTTAATAAATAACTTCAAAATTACTAGGTTTATGGAAAGTTCATCTATTTCTGTAAAAGCATTGAAGAAGGAATTAACCAAAGTTAAAGACAGCGCTTTATTGATAGGATTTTTTAAGGAAAAATTGAGTTTGAATGAAGAATTTAAAAAATTGGACATGCAATTTGGCGGTATTATAAGTTCGTGCATAAAAAACAACGGCTTTAAAGCGGAAAAAGGCGAAATAAAAAGTGTTTATACAAATAAAAACATAAAAAACATTGTTTTAGTCGGCCTGGGCGGGGAGAAAAAATACAATTTTGATGTTTTATCAGCGATAATTGCTGATGCATCAAAAAGGCTGAGGGACAATTCAACGGAAAGCTTCAGCATTTTCTTAAGTTCTTTCGGCAATGGGAAATTCAAAGATGAGGAATTGGTTGAGAAAATTGCATTAAGCTCTTTGATTGGGTTGTACAGATTTACAGAATACAAAACAAAAGACAGGGATAAGATAAAATCCATAAAACAAATCACAATAATAACAAGCTCAAATAAAAATTTTGATAGTGAAATGCAATATGCTTCTGTTGTTGCTGATGCTGTCAACAAAACAAGAGACTTGGTAAACACGCCACCAAATGTCGCAACGCCTGAATACGTGGCAAGCTATGCAAAGGAAATTGCAAAAAAAAATAACTTAAAATGCATAATATTTGATGAGAAGCAGATTGAAAAGATGAAGATGGGCTGCTTTATCGGAGTTGCAAAAGGCAGCATAAACAAGCCAAGGCTTGTTGTCATTGAATATCATGGTGCTAAAAACAAAAAGCCAATTGCAATAGTCGGCAAGGGGGTTACATTTGACAGCGGAGGGTTGAATTTGAAGCCTTATCCCTATATACTGAACATGAAGGATGACAAAGGAGGGGCAGTTGCGGCAATGCACATTGCAGAGGCTTGCTCTAAATTAAAAATACCTATTAGCCTTGTTGTTGTAACCCCATTGTGCGAGAACATGATTGATGCAGCCTCCTACAGGCCGGATGACGTATTGACAGCTTACAATGGAATGACAGTTGAGATTAAAAACACAGATGCAGAAGGCAGATTGATTTTGGCAGATGCTTTAAGCTATGCCGCTGAGAAGAAGCCGCAGGCAATCATTGACATTGCAACCCTGACAGGCGCAAGCCTTGTTGTGCTCGGCTATGTTGGAACGCCTTTTGTATGCACAGATGACGACTTGAGAAAAAATCTGAATAATGCGTCTGTAAAAAGTCTTGAAAAGGTTTGGGAATTGCCTTTATGGCAGGAATATGATGAAAGCCTGAAAAGCGACATTGCTGACGTAAAGCACATTGGCGACGAAGGAGAGGCAGGAGTGATAACAGCAGCAATGTTTCTGAAGAATTTTGTAAATGAAGTGCCGTGGCTGCACATTGACATAGGCACAACAGTCTGGAGCAAAGTTGACAAAGGAGTGCACAACAGTCTGGAGCAAAGTTGACAAAGGAGTTCTGACAAAAGGAGCCACTGGAGCGACTGTAAGGCTGATGATGGAAATGCTGAGGGAGTGGAAGTAAAACAACAACCTTTTTAAAATTAGTATAATTTCTGAGATTTATGCATGACGTAATCATCATCGGGGCAGGCGCTGCAGGCTTGACAGCGGCAGTCTATACCTGTAGGAAGAAGCTGAAAACCGCAATATTGAGCATTGATGTAGGCGGCCAGACTAATCTGACAAGCCACATTGAAAACTACCCAGGCACAGGGCCTATGAGCGGAATAGAGCTTATGCAGCGGTTTCAAAATGAGGCAATTGGATTCGGCGCCGAGCTGATTATGGGCAAGGCTGTCAAGGCTGACAAAACTGAAACCGGGTTCAGGATAATTTTAGCCAACGAAGAGTCTTACGAATGCAAGGCATTGATTCTTGCTTACGGGAAAGTTCCAAAATCACTTGGAATTCCAAACGAGGACAAGTTTCTTGGGAGAGGTGTTTCAACATGCGTGACCTGCGATGCGCCTTTATACAAAAACAGAAGCGTAGCGGTTATTGGGGGCGGCAATTCTGCTGTTGAAGGCGCTTTGGAGCTTGCAACAATTGCAAAAAAGGTTTACCTGGTTCACAGGAGGGATTCTTTCAGGGCTGATGAAGTAACAGTTGAAAAATTAAAGAGCAGCCCAATCATAGAGCTTGTGCTAAACAGCATCCCAGTTAAAGTCATAGGCGACAAAAATGTCGATGGAATTGCAGTCGAGAATATTGCGACAAAAGAAAGGAAAGAGCTTAAGGCTGATGGCATCTTTATTGAGATAGGCTATGTGGTTGACACTTCTTTTGTGCAGCACCTTGTAAAGGTTAATGAGAAAAAAGAGATAATTGTTGACGAGAGGGGCAATACCTCACATTCTGGTATTTTTGCATGCGGCGATATAACACCTGTTCCTTTCAAGCAGACGGTAATTGCGGCAGGCGAAGGCGCAAAGGCCGCCTTGGAGTGCTACAAGTGGCTTACAGGCGGAAAAGGCGCTGTGCTGGACTGGACGCACTAAAAACAAAACAAACATAAAATGAAATTCTAATAGAAATATTTAAATATAACTTATCATATAATTTAATTATATTGGTGATTTAATATGGAAGTGCTAACAAAATTAAGAAAGGTAGGCGGCTCTGTCATGGCTAGAATTCCAAAAGAAGTGCTGGAGCAAGAGTCATTGCATATAGGGGATACTATAAAGTTAGAAGTTAAAAAAGCCAAAATAAGCGGATTTGGAATATTCAAGGGTATGAGGTCTTTTACACACGAGGATGAATTTAAGGGGCAAATTGAAGAATGAGATATGTTGTTGATGCTCATGCTTGGATAGAATATTTTATCGAAAGTGATAAAGGAAAAAGAGTTAAAGAGATTGTAGAATCAGAAGAAAATAAAATTTTTACTTCTTTAATAACAATTGCAGAAGTTAGCAGTGTAGGAGCACGAGAAAAAAGAGATGTAGAGCTTGGAAATAAAACCATAACAAGTTTATCAAATGTTTACGGAATAAGTATGGAATTTGCAAAAGAAGCTGGCATTTTGCATGCCGAAACAAGAAAAAAGGTTAAAGATTTTGGATTGGCTGATTCTATAGTTTTGCTGACAGCGCGCAAATTAGGCGCAAAAATTGTGACAGGAGATCCTCATTTTAAGGGGTTTAAGGAAGCTGTTTTAATTTAAGCTGGTTTTGGCTGTGGAGTTGGTGCTGCTCCCCTTACAGCAGCTCCTATGTCAGAGACAGCTGTTGCAGCCTCCCTGTATATTTTTCTCGCTCCGCTAGTCGCTCTATTAGCTAAATAAAACGGATTCATCCACTGAAATTCAGTTTTCTCTGTTTTAACTGGCTTAACCGCATTGTAAAAACCAACAATGGGCGCGCCAACTGCAAAAGTTGGCAATCCAAATAATGTTTTAATGCCATTTGCATCTAAAGCATACCAAGGCGAAAAGCCAAGCCCTATTCTTTGGTACCAATTATAAAAATTATCTTTTATTGATTTAGTGATTCCAATAGGATTAAAATAGTTGTCAATCAAGTGGGTTGCTCCCCTATACCCACCCAGAAATACTGCGTTATATGCAGTTGAAGCATAAACACCTCTAGCTATCTTTCCCAAGATTGTTTCGTTTGGAATTAATGGAAATGTAACGTCGCCGAGCCAAACTAAAGGATGGATTACTGCATTTACTGCTGAGTACACTGTAAGAGCCTCGTTAACGGTGTCAATCAGCGGCTTTCTTTTTATTATGTTTCCAATAGCGCCTCCGCCTGCAAAAGCTCCGCCAACAAGAATACCTAGATTGCCAACTAAAGATATACTTAACGCTGTTGTTGCTCCTGCTACAGCTAAGTTAAACCCAAGCTTCAATGCTTTCTTCATAAAGCCCTTGCTGTCTTTGCTGTGGACTTTGTCTTCAAGTGTTTCTGACATTTTATTTTTTGATTATTAACGTGCTGGTGCTTCTGCTGTTGGAGCCTGCGGCTTTACTGATTCAGCAGCCTTCTTTGTATAGCCGCTGCTTATTTCATAGAGCGCTTTTAATGGGTTATAGATGACTGCTTTTGCCAGCTTTCCTGTTGCTGTTAATCCTGCACTGGCATAGCTGAATGGGTTTAATGCATTGACTAGATTCTTGATGCTGCCTTCCCCGCCCCTCATTGCCTGCATAAACCCGTAAGCAAAAGACAAGGCTCCTGACACAGCCATTTGAGGAAGAAGCCCGTATGTGTACAGAAACCCAACATTTATTGCCGAAGGCAGTGCCAACCAATAAAATACAGACTTAATTCTTGACCATATGGTTTTCTTGAATTCTTTTCCAACGCCGTACATCGCTGCAGTATCTGCTACTACATATGCAGGCTGCGCTGCAAATATCCATGGCGCGATTTTTGCAGCTTTTGCTGGTATTGTTCCATAACTCTCTGCAACTTTTGCTTCCAGCTGATTTAAGCCCTTGAAAGTTTCAGCCAGCGGGTAAGACAATGTTGTTGTTACAGCCGCTCTTTGGACAAGCTTCTCAAAAGGAGATTTCCCTCGTATTACATTTGCTGTGGCATGCCCTGCTGTTGTTGTGTAGGCAAAAACCTGCGCCCTTGTTACATGGGAAGGGTCAAAATAGGAATACATAAATGGCAATGCAGCAACAGCGCCAATTGCTAAAGCCTTTTTTGCAAAGCTTCCTAACTCACTAAACACGCTTTCCAGAGTACTTTGATGCTTTTCTTCCTTATTTTCCTCTGGCTTTTCGCTATCTGCCATTTTCCTCCTCTAGCAGTTTTTTGACTGCATATTCCACAAAGTGGCTTTTATTTCGGAATCTGCCGCTTTCAATAGTTTTTAGAATATCAAAAACTGCTTCCTCGTCAATTGTGATGCTGAGTTTTTGCTTCATTTTTTATCCGTGTGCTGGAGCTGCCGCTTGCTGTGCATTTGTTGGAGCTGCTGGAGATTTTGGAGCTGATTTGTAGAAATTGCTGCCTATTTCGTAGAGGGCTTTCAATGGGTTGTATATTACAAGGTTGTATATTACACTTTTTGCGAGCTTTGCCGTTGAGGTTAATGCTCCGCTTATGTAAGGAATTGGGTTCATTGCAGAGACAAGATTGCTGAACTTTGCTTCTTTTGCCTTAATCACTAATCTGAACAAGAACGACATTAAAGCACCATAAGCTAATTGTACAGGTATACCATATGGAGCTAAAAATAAAGGATTGATTGCGCTTAAAAGCAACACATATTTCCAAGTATTTTTGATAGCTGTTGGATAATCATTTTTGAATTTGTTGTACAAACCCTTAGAGCTGAAATTTTGCACTATATGGTTTAATCCCATATAGCCCCCTATAAATGCAGCCTGCCCAAGAGCCAATGAACCAACTGCTGCTGCACCTCCTGCAATTGGGCCGTATAGGTTTGCAACATATTGCCTTGCAACTTCAATGTACTTGAACATGGCAGCAAGTCCAGGTGTTATTGCAGTTCCGACAAAAGATTCTTTTGCAGACTTAATATTAGATTTCAAGTCAATTGGCTTTTTTGCCATTATGTCTTCTACTCTTGCTCCTAAAGATAAGGGATATGCATTTACCATTGCATTTACTCTATTCTCTCCAGAAAACATAAAAGGAGAGGCTACTTCTGCTGCTATTGCCCCTACATTCTTTCCAGCATTTGCAATTTCTTCTAAACCACTTTCCCAAGCACTAACTTCCTTTTTCTCCTGAGGCAGAGTTGGAGCAGTTTTTGCCATCTGCTCAAGCTCGTTTGCTTCAGCCATTTTGCACCTCTTGCTCGAGCAGTTTCTTCACAGCGTACTCTATGACATGGCTTTTGTTGCGGAACTTGCCAGTAGAAAGAGCTTTGATTATTTCAGCAACTAATTCCTCGTCTAGA
>JAGVXR010000062.1 GCA_018303645.1 Candidatus Woesearchaeota archaeon | reverse complement strand
AGGCTGTATCTTATCAAAATTGATTTTTTTATTAAATCTCTGGTTAAATGTTTCTACAGCTAATGTCATGACATTTAAACCTGCACCCGCATATAAATCTAATAGTTCTTCATCCAATTCGTACCCATCCCTACTAGGAAAGAAAATGCGTACAAAGAAAGCATTTGGATTGTTTAAAACAAAATTAGGATTATCTTTTCTATATATACTTAGCTCTTTCAGAAATTTGATATCATACTCATGAAATCCAAAAGTATCTGCTTGGTTATAAAAGATCTTTACACCATATACCTCATGTAAAAATTTTAAATCATTAAACATCCTTTTTGAACCAATGTGCCTCACTCTTAGACCATCTCGTTCTGACGAAGCGCAATAATCACAATGAATTGGACATCCTCTAGAATAATATAAGCTAAAGTTTCTAACCCACTTTACATCAGTTAAGTGAGTATAAATCTGGCTTCTTCTTGAATAATCATCGTTATATCTATATCCTCCATTATTCAACAAAACTTCTTCTAATGCCCAAGGTCTATTCAAATTAGTTATTAAAGGTCTTCTACCACTCTCCTCAACTCTACCATTCTTCTTATAAGCAACACCCTTAGGCAAATCTTGTGTTCCTAATTGTAAAACCTTTAATAATTCAGGAACTGTTTCCTCACCTTCTCCTAGCACTATGTAATCAATATTACCAGCTTCCAAAGTCCAATCAGGCTTTAAAGTTGCATGAATTCCCCCTACTATAATAGGAAGATGTGGATAAGATGCTTTTACTTTTGCTGCTAGATCATCTACCATTTGTTGTTCGGTAGAAAACATAGAAGTAACAAGCAATGCAATTGGCTTAGTTTCAGATATTCTTTCTACTACAGCTTCGTCTGGCAATCCAAACCTGTAAGTGTTTTTGTTAACGGGTGTCTGGTTATAAAACCCTTCAGCACATAAATCCATAAATTCAGTTTCAAATCCAGCTGATTTAAGACTACCCAACACAGTTAAAGCTGGTAGTGACACATTTTCTCTTATATGTTGAAGCGGCTTACCATCTGCATTAACAGGGTACATTTTTGCAGGAGCTACAAAGAGGACTCTTTCATTCATTTTTAAAAATTTTAGAATCTAGCTAATATATACCAATTTATAAATCTTAATACTCAATCCCCTTTCTAGACAATTCCCTTCTGCCATGGGTGTTTTATTCCCTGAACAATATTCACGTAGTCGGCAGCATCAATCAGCTCTTTTGGGGCGTCCCTGCCTGTCATTACAATCTCAACCTTTCCATGATTTTTTACAATCTCCAGAACTTCATGCAATGGCACAAGCTCCTTTGCAAGCACGCAGTTTATCTCATCCAGAATAACGACATCGTACTTTCCGCTTTTGATTGTATTTTTTGCATGCTCCCATCCGAGCAGGGCAGCCTCCTTTTCCTTTATGTCAGGATTAAAGACAAAAGTCCCTGTCATGTCTTTGAATTCGCCAAGCTGTTTTTGCTTTATTGCGTCAACGCCGAACTGCTCTATATCAAAGCCCAGCTTTTTTGCGGAGTGAATCTCTCCTGTAAATCCGCTTTTCAGGAACTGGATCATATGGACCCTCAGATTGCTGCCGACTGCCCTGACGGCAATTCCCAATGAAGAGGTTGTCTTGCCCTTGCCATCTCCCGTTATTACATGGACTAGCCCAAGGCTTTCCCTGCTGTCATCGCCCTTTACCTTGATTGGAGATTTTATTTTGGTTAATGACATTTTATTTGAAATTTGTTTATTTTGTTTTAATTTTTTCAATCCGCCTTCGGCGAAATCTTGTGCTCGGCGGCAAAGGCAACAAATGTTTTTGTAATTGTTTTCCTTCAACAGCCTCTCCGCCTCGCCTATTTATTTGGCGTAGTCAGGCATTCTGTCCTGAGCTGGGTTCCCATTATACTTAAACAGATGTTGGGAAGCGACGTGATTGAATTTTTATTTGTTCTGCCGATGTGAAACTATTATTTTAAACTTCATAACCCCATCTATTGGCTGTTATATCCAACAAAATAGCATCCCTTTTTTGGTGTTTAAATAAAAAATAAAACAAGAATTAATTTACATACACAAGCCCCAGCCGCAGCTCGGGCAGTGCAGACAGCCTTCCTTCAATTCAACTTTTGTGCCGCATTCCGGGCAGTTCTTAATTGTGATTTTTGACATTGGCTTTTCGCTGCCATTCCCTGCAAAAACCAGTCCGCTTTCTGACTCCTTTATCGTTTTTTTCATTTCAGGCTTTATGTCAACTTCTATTTTGGATTCTTCTTTTTTCTCCTTTGCTTTTGGGGCAACTAAAACCTGGTCCTTTATGCTGGAATCCCTGAAGACAGTTACATCCTTGCATCCGAGCTTGTAAGCCAAAATGTAGCTGTCCCTCATGTGCTCAAGGGTTGCGTCTGCAGGGAAGTTGTTTGTTTTTGAAATGCTTGAGTCAACCCATTTCTGGAATGAAGCAAGGGCCATTATGTGCTCTTCTGGAGTGATGTCCATTGCTGTCACAAGCGCCCTTCTTATATTTTCAGGCACGTACTCAATCATCTGTATGCTGCCTTTGTGCTCGTTGATGTCTTCCATCAGCCTGTCATTGTACAGCCCTTCTTCCCTTAGCACTTTTTCAGCAGCAGGGTCAACATAGTAAAAGCTCCCAACCTTCACATTCTTTTCAAACACAAGAGAATAAACCGGCTCCATTCCTGAAGAGCAGCCTGCAATCATTGAGATGCTGCCAGTAGGGGCAATTATTGTTGTGTAGCCGTTCCTTATGCCGTATTTTTTTATATCTTCAGCGAGCTTGTCCCAGTCAAAGTGCTGCTCGTCCTTGAGGTAAGCTCCCCTTATCGGAAGCCTTCCGTCCTTGTAAAAGCTCTTGCTGTAATAAGGCAGATTGCCCCTTGCTTTTGCAAGCTCAATGCTCTCAACCTTGCTCCAATAAGCTATAAATTCCATCAATTGCTCCATGAATTTCCTGCCTTCCTCTGTATTATAAGGCAGCCTAAGCTCGTAAAGCAGGTCGCCAACACCCATTACTCCCAATCCAACTTTTCTTGTGGCTAGGCTCATCTCCTCAATCGCTTTCAGCGGGAAGTTATTGACATCAATCACATTGTCAAGGAACCTTGTGCAGCTTTTTACAACAGTCTTTAAGCTTTCCCAGTCAACATAATTGTTTCCGTCATCGTCAGTCCTTGCAAAAGCCCACACATTGATTGAGCCTAGGTTGCATGGCTCGTTTGGGTACAATAAAACTTCGCCGCAATTATGCACAACAACACCATTTGCTATAAATGAATGAGTTGCTGGCTCTGTTATGTCATAAACTTCCTGCTTGCCGAAGTATGCTACAGACTTTACACTATCAAGGAAGTGCTCCTCATAAAACTCAAATTTGCTTAATTTAAGGGCTTTCTCCTTGAATTTGCTGTGCAAGAAACCTATTTTTTCCAAGAACCTTGGAACGTTCTCTTTGCTTATGTTAAGCTCGTAATTTGTGCCAGATGTAGTATAAATAACAAGTTCTCCCTTGCTGTTTGTATATTTAAATTCTTTCGGCTTTGTCGAGCGGTTGTAGATTGAGCTTCTTATTCCCATGTTTAGCAACAGCAATTGGACATCTTTCAAAAGCTTTATAGAGCTAGAATTCAGCCTTATGTAGTTTCTGCTTTTACTGCCCAGCCCAATCGTGCCATCTGCGCTGAAAAGCCCCTGCAAGAAACCAATGACTGCGTCTTCTGTTGCTGTGAACAGGTGTTGGGGTACGCACTTCTCTTCTCTAACCCCCAAATTCTTGAAGAATTCAATCACGCTCTTGCTTGAACTTCTTATTTGTATGCAACCATTTTGGTAAATCTGCTCTTTCATTTGCCTACTGCAGTAATTTTCAAAAATTGGTTTTAATATATCTTTTATTTCGTTGTCTTCCGGAGCAAAAACAAACCCCATTGAGTTGTATTTTTCACTCAGCCAGCCATCTCCTGTTAGCCATCCAAGGACTAGTCCAAGCTCTTTGCTCCATTCTTTTGGAAGATTTAACTTATAAGTTCTTCCATTCTCTCCAGTTACAAAATTATTTACTTCAAATTGAAGTTTTGAGTCCTTGTTAAAATTGCCATGTCCTGACTGCAAAAATACAGAATCATCTTGTGTCAATTCACATATCTGTTTCCATCCATTGTCAGTAAGCACTTTATGGTCTGCTGTCGCAACAAGCTCGTAGCCAGATTTTGTTACAAGCTTATAAGTGTCTTTAACCCCCGTTTTCAGTACTTGCAATGCTTCTACTTCCTTGCAGCCTTTTTGCAGCATCAATAGGTTTTTCCCACTTGTTTCCGTCCTTGCGTCAACAACTATTTGTTTAGTTTTAATTGAGTCTATCCTTTCCAAACCATTTTCCGTGGATACAAGGGTATTTCCAGCAACACAAGGATTCGTAGTCACAATCGGGCCCAAATGCTCCAAAAAGGGATTGTACTCATTAACCTTGTCAAAAAAGATGACTCCGGGCTCTGCTGATTCCCATGCCTGGTAGACAATCTTGTCAAACAGCACTCTTGGATTTACATACTTTACAACCTTGCCGTCTTTTGGATTAACCAATGGATATGGCTCGTTCTTGTCATAATGGTCCCAAAAGTCAGCCATTATCAATACGCTTATATTGAAATTTCTCAATGCCTTGTTGCCGTCCTTTGCTGTTATAAACTTTTCAATGTCAGGATGATTGCTGTTAAGAATACCCATATTTGCGCCTCTCCTTATGCCGCCCTGCTTAATCACTTCTGTCATTGTGTCAAACAACCGCATGAAGCTCAATGGCCCTGAGGCTACCCCTCCTGTTGAGCTTACAAAGTCTCCTTCCGGCCTTAATTTGCTGAAATTGTATCCCATTCCGCCGCCTGCCTTGAATACAATTGCAGTGCTTTTCAAAGTCTCCATTATGCCTTCTATACTGTCAGGAACATCTAAAACAAAACAATTATGCACAGAAACCATATTTGCAACATAAGAATGGTCTTCTTCAACCTCAAGATTATATACAGGTCCGACATAATCTACTCTAGATATTTCATCTATTTCTGTGAAGGTTATGCCATCTGCAACAATGGTATTTGGCTTGTAACCGCTATCAACTTCCTGCCTGTCAAATAACTCATTAATAAGCAAAAGACCATTTTCTCCGCTTATTGTGCACCTATAAGGCTGGGCTGTTCCAAGCCTTGGCATTGTCTCTTTCCCTAAACCAGTAAAAACACCGCAGCGCATAGCCATCTGCCAGAAAGCATAAACTACATTTTGATTGCACATCACAAGTTTTGCGTTTGTTTTATGCGAGTTTTTGAATATGGTGCCGTCTCCTCTTATCAGACCAGCCATAATTCCTTTTTGCTTATTCTGGGGCAGTTTTATGGTCCATTGTGGTATAGACTTATTTTTATACCCTCTGCCTAAAATGTTTTCAAAGAAATTAGCTAGTATTGTAGAATGAAATCTTAACGATAGCCATTTTCTGGTTTCGCTATTTGTTTTTTCTACTCCTGCAGAAACTCCAAATTTACTCTCCATTATTGATATAACTTCTCTGCAATAATTTTCCTCATCGGCCGAAAATGTAAACCTCACACAATCCTTGTCTGCAATTGAGCCTTCAGAAAGATAGTACCCAAATAACTTCATAAGCTCGTAATCAACAGTAATAATATTTTTTACAGGCTTTGTAGTGTGTACAAATGCATTGAATTTACCTCCTTTATATTCATAAGAGCATTCGCCTCTTTCGTTCAAATTGGCATTTTTTACTATATCACTAACCTTTATCTCTGCAATGTCTTCTGTTTCTGTAGGATAAGATAAAGCTACATAATCTCCTTCATTAAGCATGTTAAGCTGTATCCATTGAATCCTGTTGTTCTTATAGCTTAATATGGGATGCTCTTCTGTTACAAGCATGGAAGGCTTTGGGAGTTTGCTGCAGCTTACTTTGTATAAAGAATTTGTATTTCGAATATACACCTTCTCAACTCTTCTAAACCTTCCCTTATGGGTTAATACAAAATCACCCACATGAATATTTCTAATTTCCCTAGGACCGTCTGCAGTCATAATAGGCTGGTTTGGATGAAAACAGGCGCTGCCCATACCCAAAGGATTGCCGAAGTTTGCAATTGCAGGAGTGTTTGGCATGAAAAGCTTGCGAGTCATCAAGTTGTATAATTCGTCAACGTTCTTCTCGTAATTATTGAAATCACCTTTCTTAATCATGTCAAAGAACTTGCTCCATGAAACACACATTTGTTTGTTGTCGTTGAACCTGTCGTACATTCTCTTCAGCGCTTCGAGATGATACCTGCTAAGGGTGTAATTGCCAATGCTGTATTTGTCTTCATTTGCAACAGGGCTGAAGCTTTCTGCCTCGTTTACCGGCTGCCTGCTTTCGATATCGAAAACCCTTTTGTCATAGAACAAGTCAGGCAAAGCCGCATGGACAGCAACCCTTGTGAAAAGCTGCTTTGGGGTTTCTGTCAATTTTCCAGTTGCATCCTTTCTCAGATACCTTGCCTTTAAAACCCTCAATGCGTTGACATCGAACCTTTTGTCAACCTCGTCAATCTCTTCCTTTTCCAGAACCAGCTGCTTTTCTTTCCTGATTTCAGCCCTTTGCTGCCTGTAAAGAATGTAAGCTTTTGCTGTAGAGGCATGCCCTTGCTCAATAAGGACCTTTTCAACAATATCCTGTATTTCCTCAACTGAAGGAGATGTTTTGCCCAGTTTTTCAATCTCTTCAATAACCTTGTCGCTCAGCTGCTGGGCAATCTTCCTGTCCTTTTGGTCAAATACAACTACCGTGCCGTCCCTTTTCCTGATTCTTTGTGTTGTTGTTTCCATTTTCTAACCCCTTTTTTGTTTTTAGACGCTGATTCTGCCTTTTTTCTCGGGACTTTATGTCCCGCAAAGTGTCAACGGATTTATGCCGTTGTTTTACTACTTAGCCGAAAACACAATATATAGTGGTTGAGATGTCGTCTATACACTATATGTAGTGTCTTTTCAAAGGGATGGTTATATTTAAAGATTGCGGTTTTAGATTATAAAGATTATATAAAAAAATAAGATTGTTTTTGGGGTTTAAATAGTTTGGGCAAAGATGTCCAGTGGTAAGCAAGCTTTAAATATAAAACAACTGCTAACAAATATGATGAAAATTCCCAAATGTGATTACCACGGCACTTGTAAGAATAAGGCTTATAGGGAAGTTT
>JAGVXR010000072.1 GCA_018303645.1 Candidatus Woesearchaeota archaeon | reverse complement strand
AATTATGAGTTTTGTGGGCTCCTTCAGCAGATTGCAGTTCCTGGGTATCTTGAGCCTGCTGTCAACCACAATCTTCATGGGATCCCTGCCCTTGACTAATCTGGGGGTTAATTCGGGGTTGTCACGAAGCACAGTGTTCAGGCCCACCATGACAGCATCAACCTCGCTTCTGAGCTGATGCACATATGCCCTGGCTTCCCTGCTTGTAATGTATTTTGAGCTGCCTGTTGCAGTTGCGATTTTCCCGTCAAGGCTCATCGCAACCTTCAGGATTACAAAAGGCTTTTTGGTTTTCATGTATTTCATGAATACCTCATTCAGCTTTTTTGCCTCTTTCTCCAGAATTCCTATTTTGGTTTTTACGCCCCTGAATTTTAGCTCCCTGAAGCCGTCCACCAGGGGATTCGGGTCTTTTGCGCCTATTATCACTTCCCTCACGCCCGCCTCCACAATCTTCTCGGTGCACGGCGGAGTCCTGCCCCAGTGGGAGCATGGCTCAAGATTGACATACATGGTGGAATTAATCGCTTTCTTTCCGGCTTCCGCGATTGCGAGAACTTCTGCGTGCTCTGTGCCGGCTGCCTTGTGGAAGCCCTTGCCTACAATCCTGCCGCGCTTGACAATTATGCAGCCCACCATAGGATTTGGCGATGTCAAGCCCCTGCCCTTTTCGGCAAGCCTTATCGTAAGTTCCATGTATTTCTTGTGAGATATCAACTAAAGCCACCCTCAAGCAAAGAAGTAATTTGTATTTGATATATAAATCTAAGGGTTTGGAAATGGCTATGAATGGGTGGTAAAAAGAAAAGTGTTAATGTAAGGTTGGAATTTGCTCTATGGATTTTCCATGCAAAATTGGATATAAATCAGATAATCCACCATGGTACAATGCTAAATCCATTTCCCTGAGAACTTTATCGGAAAGCTCTTTGTCCTGAGGCAAAAATCTGATCTTAAACTCAAAAATTGCTTTAACAAGATTCCTGTAGTTGTCTGCCATTTCTTCAAAATTTGTAACCTCGGAAACATTCCCTTTAATTTTCCTTCCAGCTTTGTAAGCATACCAATAAGCTCTTTGTCCTAATGTAATAAAATAATCAAGCCCCCCACCTAGCTCAGGCTGCAATAAAAACTCAGTGCGATAACCATCCAAAAATAAAGAAAGATTACCAATAAACTCTGATTTTCTGTAGCTCGATTTTAAATTAGAACCAACTACATTTTGAATTTTAATCTCTCCTTGTTTCAAATGTAGGTTATGTCTTAGAAACCTGAGCATTACTCTCTCAGCAACATGCTTCCTTTGTTTTTCGTAAGGTATGGACAAATTTCTGTCAAAGAATTCACGCGGATTTTCTCTTGAAATTAAATCCAAACTACCAATATCCATCTTGCACTGAACAGATTTCGCAACCAATATTTAAAATTTTTCTTTTTACTCCAGCTTTAGCCCCTCAATTTTCTGAAAATGCATGGTGTTGTTCGTGATTAATGGAGTATTGGCTGAAATCGAGCTTGCAGCAATCAAAACATCCTGAATGCCTATCATAAATCCTTTTTTCCTTAAGTCTACGTTTATTTTTGCCGCAATAAGCATTATTTCCTTGTTTATGTCAACAATCCTAAACCAGCTGAGCAAAGTCTCAACGTCTTCAAATCTTTTGCCTGGGTTGTTTGAAAGCAATGCGCCCACATAAAGCTCGAACACAGTAACAACAGAAATCGAGGCTTCTGCCTGCCTGCTCTGGATTTTCTCTATCAGGGGCTTTGTATAAGCCTGCCTGCGGAGATAGTCTATCAAGTAATCAGAGTCCACGAATATCTTTTTCATTCCAGCCCCGCCATATGGATTTTATGCGCTTGACATCCTTGTCTGTCATATCACTCCATGCTCCAAACAGCCCTTCCAAATCTGCCTTGGGCTTCTGAACAAGAATAGAGTCTTTTTTTAAGTCAACGACTACCACAGAGCCTGTGCTTAAGTCCAGCTTCTCCCTGTACTCATTTGGCAGGGTAATCTGCCCTTTTTTGGTAACTTTTGTTTTGTACATAGTAATACCAAGAGTATTACTTATATTTAAATATTGTTATCCAGATTTAGTTATTTGGAAGTGGTGAAAATAGAAGGGTTTAAAAGCTTTAGAGTTTACAGATAGAATATGGATAGGGTTCCAGATATTTCAGATGAAAGGCTTGAACAACTTGCTATACAGATTAGGCCAGTTGCAAGATTTGTTGGAGAAAAACTTCATCCGGGTGGGGAGTTGTATTATACAAAAGGTCCTGATAATCCTCGTGAATTAAGGAAAAAAGCTTATACTTGGGTTGCGGAACCCTTAAGGCTGGCAACCAATTTAACTCATTATAATGATATAACCACTTATCATGAATTTGGTGCTTCGGTAATTTTTAGTGCAACTATCGCTGAGGTGTTAGCACAAATACCAGAAGAGGACTTGGAGAGGGCAGTGGCTTTTGAAAGTTTATATTACCATTTAACTTCACAAGATATTATTGAATGTTATCATAAAACAGCTACAAGATTGTACGAGAGGGATTGCAATTAGACATTTTTATTGAATTTGTGAACTCAATATTCCCCCCAGCTCTTAACCTCTAAATCTTCCATCTTCTTATTATAAATTGATTCAATAAACAATTTTGCAATCTGCGCGTTTGTTAATAAAGGAATGTTAAAATCAACAGCCTTTCTCCTTATTATGTAGTCATTTGTAAGCTCCTCTTCTTCAAGGCTTTTTGGAATGTTTATAACCAAATCAATTTTCCTTTCCTGCAGATAAGTAAGCGCATTAGGCTCTTTTTTGTCAAGAGGCCAGTGCAAAATTTCTGTTTTGACTCCATTCTCTTCAAGGAATTTTGAAGTTCCTTCAGTAGCATAAAGCCTGAAGCCCAGCTCCGTCAGTTTTTTGACGCTTTCAAGCAGATAAGCCTTGTTCTTTACAGGTCCTGTTGAAAGCAAAACATTTGATTTTGGAATCACAAACCCGACAGAAAGCAATGACTTCAAAAACGCTTCATTTACATCATTGCCCAGGCAAGCAACCTCTCCGGTAGATGCCATCTCAACGCTTAAAACAGGGTCTGCCCCATGAAGCCTTGAAAAAGAAAACTGGGGCGCTTTCACTCCGAC
Organism: Candidatus Woesearchaeota archaeon; assembly: GCA_018303645.1. GTDB lineage: Archaea > Nanobdellota > Nanobdellia > Woesearchaeales > GW2011-AR4. The sequence goes on along the minus strand of JAGVXR010000072.1, from coordinate 2,675 downwards.
ATAACCCAAGTCAAGAGTGTTGTATTTTCCGCTTATATCAATTCCCAGCATGGCTTTTGTAGCAAGCTCGATGAAATTATATTTTGTGACTTTTGACACAAAAGGGAAGCTCCTTGAAGCCCTTAAATTGCACTCTATGACCCTGATTTGGTTGTCTTTTGCAATGAACTGGATGTTGAAAGGGCCTGTAATTTTCAAAGCCTTTGCTATTTTCTTTGTCGCCTCTTTTATTTTTTTAATTGTCTCAAGGTAAGTGTACTGCGGCGGCAATACCATTGTTGCGTCCCCGGAATGCACGCCTGCATTTTCAATATGCTCGGATATTGCGTAAATCACAACATTGCCATTCTGCGCAACCGCGTCTATCTCAATCTCCTTTGCGTTTGCAATGAACTTGCTTATTACTACAGGATGCTCTTTTGAAACGCCAGCAGCTTTCTGCAGGTACATCTCAAGCTCCTTTTTGTCAGAAGCAACGCTCATCGCAGCTCCGCTTAAAACATATGAAGGCCTTATCAGGACAGGATACTTAACTTTTTCCGCGAATTTATGCGCTTCCTCAATTGATTTTGCTTCTGCCCACTCCGGCTGGTCAACAGAGAGCGAGTCAAGCAGGGCGGAAAACTTGTTGCGGTTTTCCGCATTATCGATGCCCAACGGGCTTGTGCCGAGTATTTTCACATTCTGCCTGTGCAGTTTCATCGCAAGGTTGTTTGGAATCTGCCCTCCTGCTGAAATAACCATTCCGATGGGATTTTCCTTTTCATAAATGTCAAGAACCCTCTCAAGGCTAAGTTCGTCAAAATAAAGCCCGTCGCATACATCATAGTCAGTGCTGACGGTTTCTGGGTTATAATTTATCATGATTGTGGAATATCCCAATTTTTTCAGCGTGAAAACTACATTCACGCAGCACCAGTCAAACTCAACAGAACTGCCTATCCTGTAAGCCCCTGAACCAAGCACGATAATATTGTTTTTTTGATTGAATTCAATATCATCCTCGTCGCCATTGTAAGTCAGATACAGATAATTTGTCTTTGCAGGATACTCTGCCGCCAGGGTGTCTATCTGTTTTACAGACGGCAGTATGCCGTATTTCTTCCTTAGATTTCTGACTTGCAGCATCTTCTGTTCCATGCCTTTGTTATCATTAAACAGGATTTTTGCTATCTGAAAATCAGAAAACCCTGCTTGTTTTGATATTTTAAGCAGTTCAGCCGGTACATCGTCAATATTATATTTTAACAAAGCACTTTCTGTTTCAACTACATTCTTAATTTTGCACAGGAACCATTTATCTATTTTTGTTAACTCATGGATTTTTTCAACAGGAATCCCCTGTTTGATTGCCTCGACAATTACCAGCAGCCTTTTGTCAGTGGGCTTGCTTAATTCATTTTCAACATCGTCAAATTTCAGATTGTTCCCGACTAAGCCGTGCAAGCCTATGCTGAGCATCCTTATGGCTTTCTGGATTACCTCCTCGAATTTTCTGCCGATTGCCATGACTTCCCCAACGCTTTTCATCTCAGAGCCGATTTCAAGGCTTACATGCTTGAATTTCTGCAGGTCCCATCTCGGTATTTTTACAACAATATAGTCCAATGCAGGCTCAAAGCAGCTTTTTGTCGCCTTTGTTATCATGTTTTCAAGCTCGACTAAGGAATAGCCAAGGGCAAGTTTTGCCGCAATGAACGCCAACGGATAGCCTGTTGCCTTTGACGCCAAAGCAGAGCTCCTTGAAAGCCTTGCATTGACTTCTATAACCCTGTAGTCTTCTGAAAAGGAGTCAAGAGCATATTGTATGTTGCATTCTCCAACGATTCCGAGATGCCTTATGACTTTTATTGCAATCCCCCTTAATTTGTGGTACTCATTGTTTGTCAAAGTTTGGGAAGGCGCAACAACAATGCTCTCTCCTGTGTGTATTCCCATCGGGTCAAAGTTTTCCATGTTGCAGACCGTGATGCAGTTGTCATAAGAATCCCTTACAACCTCATACTCAATCTCTTTCCATCCGCCAAGGTATTTCTCGACGAGAACTTGGGATGAGTAAGCCAATGCACGTTTTGCTTTGTTTATTAGTTCCACTTCGCCTAATGCAACGCCTGAGCCCTGCCCTCCAAGAGCATAAGCAACTCTAAGCATGACTGGGTATCTCAGTTTTTTTGCAACTTCAACAGCCTGCTCTACTGTGTTCACAGCTTCGCTTTCAGGCGTTTTTACTTTGATTTCATTCAGCTTTTTTACAAACAATTCCCTGTCCTCTGTGTTTTTGATTGCGTCAATCTGCGTGCCAAGAACTCTAACATTGTGTTTTTCAAAAACTCCTGAATTTGCTAAAGCAACGCCGCAGTTCAATGCAGTCTGCCCGCCGAAAGCAAGCATTATCCCATCGGGATTTTCCTTCTCAATCACTTTCTCGACGAAATAAGGGGTTACAGGAAGAAAATAGATTTTGTCAGCCATTCCCTCAGAAGTTTGGATTGTTGCGATGTTTGGATTAACCAAAATTGTTTCAATTCCTTCCTCCCTTAATGCTTTAAGGCATTGCGAGCCCGAATAGTCAAATTCTCCGGCTTCTCCGATCTTAAGTGAGCCAGAGCCCAGAACTAAAACTTTTTTTGATTTTTTCATTTAAGCATTTTTACGAATTCATCAAATAAGAAGTT
>JAGVXR010000071.1 GCA_018303645.1 Candidatus Woesearchaeota archaeon | reverse complement strand
CATTTAATTGCTTTCGAACTGCCGTCAGAGCCTTTCCATTGTATTTTATACAACCAGAGGGCCCTATGCTAAGTCTTCCTTTTTAGGAAATTGACCGCTACACTACGGGGCTAAGATGTAAAAAGAATGATAGCTTGTTTTTATATCTTATTACTTCTGCTCTTCCTTAACTTCAGCTTCCTTAATTTCCTGCGGCTTTTCCCTTGCTTCAATGCCCAGGTACCTTATCTCGCATCCCTTTAGCGGGTATATTTTGTTGAATGTGCCTTTCATCAGGCTCTGCAGCTTGTGGGAAATCAAGTCGTTGAGAACCTCCTCGTAAGTCATCTTCTTTATGGTCCTTGTCAGGAATAATATTATATTGTTTCTCAGCTTGGCAGCAACAGAGCCTTTTATGTCCGCCCTTGTCACAACCAAAGGCTTGACCCTCAAAAACACGTTGTCTGAAGTTTCGCAGTTGAATGACAAGTCTGCCTTCATGCTGTTGCGCCTGACCATTCTTTTGATTGAAGAAGGCACTATCTCGTAGCCTATAATGCTGGTCTTTGCCGTGTTGTTTTCAACCCCAACCACCCTGAAATGAATGTTGACATTCTGCCTTTTGACGTCATTTGTAAGGTTCATCAGGCTGTGGCTTAGTGTCTTGCCAAGCATCTGCTGCGGCTCAGCCGCCAAAGTCTCGCCTATGACTGCCTCTGCAAACTGCTTGGGCGCAATAATCGGATACCATTGCTTTTTCTTTATTTTTGCAACTTGCTCTGCCATTTTATTCGAGTCTAGGAAAATATGGCGATTTATAAATGTTTATGTTTCAATTTTTATTTATGCTCATTAAATAGACTATGAAAATCAAAAAATACGTCGCTTCCCAGCATCTGCTTATGTGGAAAGGGAGATATGCGTGCGAGAACGCTCGCACGCTCGCGTTCAGGTACCAGCCCAGGAAAGTTCGCCTGATTGTGTTAAATAAATAGGCGAGGCGGAGAGGCTGCTGAAGGAACACAATCACAAAAACATTACCTGCCTTTGCCGCCGAGCACAAGATATTGCGAACGAAGTGAGCGGATTGAATTATCAGAAATTACGCAATAAATCTTTTCAAACATCCAAATTTATTACTTCTTTAGCGTGCTGTTCAATGAATTTTCTTCTCGGCTCTACGGCATCTCCCATCAGCAGCGTGAACATCTTGTCTGCCTCAACAGCGTCCTGCAGGGTAACCTGCAGTATTGTTCTGTTGCCCTGGTCCATCGTGGTTTCCCACAGCTGCTGGGGATTCATTTCTCCAAGCCCCTTGTAGCGCTGCAATGTTAAATCCTCCCTGCCAATCTCTTTCAGCAGCCTTTCCAGCTCCTCGTCATTGTAAACATATTTTGAAATCTTGCCCTTTGTCACTTTGTACAGGGGAGGCTGCGCAATATAGACATAGCCTGCCTCAATCAGCGGCTGCATATGCCTGTAAAAGAAAGTGAGCAGCAATGTCCTTATGTGGCTTCCGTCGACATCAGCATCTGTCATTATAACCAGCTTGTGGTATCTTGCCTTTGTTATGTCAAATTCCTCCCCTATGCTTGTGCCTATGGCCGTTATCATTGTTGTTATTTCCTCATTTTCAAATATCTTGTTCAGCCTTGCCTTTTCAACATTGAGTATCTTGCCTTTCAAAGGCAATACAGCCTGAAATTCCCTGTTGCGCCCCTGCTTTGCAGAGCCGCCTGCTGAATCTCCCTCTACAATGAACAGCTCGCATTTTTCCGGCTCTTCCTCGCTGCAATCCGCTAATTTGCCGGGCAATGAGCCGTGGTTTAAAGCGCCTTTCCTTCTTGTCAATTCCCTTGCCTTCTGGGCTGCTTCCCTGGCATGCGCTGCATTGACGCACTTGTAGATGATTGCCTTTGCTGTCTGGGGGTTCTCCTCAAGGCAGGAGCTGAGAGTGTCATTGACAATGCTGTCAGCCAATCCTTTTATCTCGGAATTTCCGAGCTTTGTTTTTGTCTGCCCCTCAAATTGGGGCTCTGGGACCTTGATTGAAATAACAGCTGTTAACCCCTCCCTTGTATCCTCGCTTGAGAGCTTGATGCCCTTTATCTTGTTCTTCTCGATGTAGTTGTTCATAACCCTTGTCAATGCAGTTTTGAATCCAATCAAATGAGTGCCTCCCTCATAAGTGTTGATTGTGTTTGCAAAAGAAAAGACATTCTCCTGGTAGCCGTCATTATACTGGAGGGCATACTCAAACTGGATGCCGTTTTTTGCCTTGAGGAAATGGATTATGCTATGCAAAGCATTCTTGTTTTTGTTCAGGTACTCTACAAATGAGATGATTCCGCCGTCATAATGAAACTCGTTTTTCTTTTCAGTTCTTTCATCCTCAATGATTATCCTGACACCCTTGTTCAGGAATGCAAGCTCCCTCAGCCTGCTTGATAAAATTTCGAAGCTGAATTCTGTCGTGGAGAATATCGTTTCATCCGGAAGAAATCTCACTGTTGTGCCTGTGGCTTGTGAGCGAGTTTCGCTTCGACCTGTTTGCGAGCCTGCTCGCAAACTCGCAGGCAAATCACTCGCATTCGTCTCCTTTGCATCAGCATCGCCTATGATTTTTAGCTCTGTAACAGGCTTGCCATGCTGGTATTTCTGCTGGTAGATTTTGCCGTTCCTTTTGACTTCAACAATCAATTCCTTTGACAATGCGTTTGTGACAGAAATTCCGACTCCGTGCAGGCCGCCGCTCACTTTGTAGACTTTCTTGTCGAATTTTCCGCCTGCATGCAGCTTTGTCATCACTATTTCAACAGCGGGCTTGTTGAATTTAGGATGAATGTCTACAGGAATGCCCCTTCCGTTGTCAGCAACCGTTACAAAGCCGTCCTTATGAATTATGACGGAGATTTTGTTGCAGAATCCTGCAAGAGCCTCATCAATTGAATTGTCAACAGCTTCATACACAAGATGATGCAGCCCTTTTGCATCTGTGCTGCCGATGTACATTGCAGGGCGCTTTCTTACCGCGCTTAAACCCCCCAAAACCTGGATGTCTTTGGCTTCGTAGCTTGAACTGCTTTGATTTTCATCTTGTTTAATCTCTTGTGTTTGTTCCATTTTTAATTTTATTTGAATTGTTTTAATAAATTCAATCCGCCTTCGGCAAAATATTGTGCGCCTCGGCATTCTGAAGTTGAAGCCACTTTCCTTTATAATCCCCCTCGGCGCAAATGCATTAACTATACTCACAGACAAAAATATTCATACAATAGTTGTCTGTTCGTAATAAGTAAAGGACATATTTATGTCTAAAAACTTGTGTCCTTTACTATAATGACATTTATTGCGGGGCACCTATTTGCCTTTGCAGTGTATGGGTCGCACGTGATTGAATTTTTATTTAAATTTTAATGTTAAATTTTACTAGTTTTCTGTCTAAATCTTTTTTATATGAAAATAATTAAAATAACGATTTTTCGACGATAAAACAGCACCCAAATACACTATTTTTTAGATGCTTGAACTATATAAATCTTTCGCTCCCAGAATGGCTTTATACGGCGTATAAAGGTGGAATTTGAGGGAATTGAGGGTATGCAAATTAAAACTTCCTTGCAACCATAATTGCATTGTCATGAAAACTTTTGAGCCTTGCTGGAGCAATACCGCGTATTACCTGTGCAAGCGAATAATACTGCGTATGTAAGATTCTTCCTTCTTTTGGAAAAGAGTTAAGCGCAGATGCACCTTCATTCCACAAATAACCGCAGCCAAAAAGTATGCCTCCCGGTTTTACCATGCCCATTGCCCTTTCCCAAAATTCATTTAACTGCCTAAATGGAACGCCCCACTTTTCGTAAGCCTCTGGGATAGCTAAGGGATGCATAGCAAAAACAATATCATAGCTGGGTTCAACATCCATTTCAAAAAAATCACCCGTCATATAAACCACATTTTTAAGCCCATTTGCTCTTTTTTTAACACTTTCTTCATGCTTGTAGCCAAAGAACTCAATCCCCTCTAGGCGTACCTCTTCAGATTTTGAGCGTACCTTCAAAAATGAGTAGAGCGCATTTACATAGTGCCAATCATCAGTTCCAATATCAAGCGCAGACAAATTTTGAGGCAACTCTATACCTGATTTATTGAAACAAGTGTCAAGCATATCTAGCATAAGCAACGAAGAAACATAGGGAATGAGTGCATTCGAAGAATATGAGCAAAGGGAGTAAACTTCTGAGCTAAAACTGACTCCGTAAGCATCCTCCAATCTTTTTTCAAGAGCCTCTCCAATCGATTTTGACTTGGTTTCCTCCTCGCGAGCCAAACGCCTTGATTCGCCAATATGCTTAATTTTGGAGAATAACTTTTGTGCAATTAAATCAACAGACATTTTAGTGAAAGGAATATCAATTAATTTAAAAATATTAACATATTAAGAAACAACCTCACTCAAACAGATTCTCAACTCCAAGCTTTCTTGAAAAAGCCCTGAAGTCTTCTATTACCTTTGATGAGAAATTCAATACAAAAGGGCCTGTAAAGTCCTTTATTATCGTTATGCTTTGAGGCACTCCCATGTAGCGGGCAGAAGACTCTATGACAATGTAGCCTTCCCTGAGCAGGTCCTTAACCAGCTTTTCAACCAGGACAGGCAGCTCATTTATTACTTTAGGTATTTCATTTACATTATCCGGCTTTAATGCCTTCAGGTTCAGGTCAAATTGCTGGTGCAGCTTCATTTTACCTAATGATTTTCAAGATAGGTGTACCTTTCTTCCCTCTCAGCGCCTTCCAAAAGCCTTTCGCAGTCCCTGCACATGTAAGGATCGCTTATCGCGCTTTTTACTATGAAAGTGCCGCAGTTTATGCACATGTTTCTTCTCATTTTGGTCATGCAGCCTCATAGCCGCTCATAAACGCCTCTTCTGCTGCACTTAGCTCATCGTCGTCAAGCAACGATTCCCTCATGCCTTTCGAATATATGCCGATGTCGTCTTCGCTTTCCTCTTCATCAGTGCGCCTTCTTTTAAACACTAGCATCACCCCTCACTTCATTAACAATTGTTAAGGTTATATAAATAATTATCCTATATAACATATATAATATATAAAAAAGAATTTATATATATATCACAATATATTCTACAATATCTATAATTTTCCATAATAATCTTTATATACCATTTAACACTCATGGCTTTGATTAAAAGGGTGGTTCATATCGATGTCAGAAAACTTATAAGCTTTGGCAAGGGCTCTTACATTGTGTCAATGCCAAAAGGCTGGGTTGAAAAAAATAATTTAAAAAAAGGCGACTTGATTTCTGTAAGCGATGATGGCTTTGAGCTTGTTTTAAGCGCAAACCAGCAGGAAAAAAAGCAGGACTCAAAAGAAACAAGCATAGAGGCTAAAGGCAAGAGCCTTGGCATTCTTAAGTCAGAGATTGTAAGCTCCTACCTTAACGGCTACGACACAATCACCATCCTGCTCGAGAGCGGCAGCAAGGAAGTCCCGAGGATAAAAGAGATAATGAGGAACCTATCGGGATTGGAGATAATGGAGCAGACTTCAACAAGGATAACTGCAAAAAATCTGATCAATGTAAATGAGATATCCATTGCCAACATGATAAGGCGCATGGACGTAATAACAAGGGCTATGATGGAGGACTGCATCTTGTGCTGCAGGGGGCAGTGCAATTACGACAGCATAGTAAACAGGGACACTGATGTGAACAGGCTGTTCTTTCTGGGCTACAGGGTTATAAAAAATGCGATGAAAAACCCAAGAATTGCAAAATCGCTTGGATTGGATGCGTGGCAGCTTCACAATGACTCGCATATCATTCTGAGGCTTGAGAAAATAGCTGACAGGCAGAAAAGGATTGCAAGGTATGTATGCACATCCA
>JAGVXR010000070.1 GCA_018303645.1 Candidatus Woesearchaeota archaeon | reverse complement strand
CATTGCCTATGACGGCGGAAAATACAGGGTTTTCGGAGAAACACTTGACATGGGAGTCGGCAATTTCATTGACTCATTCGCAAGGCATATCGGCTTGGGATTTCCTGGCGGGCCAAAGATTGAGAAACTTGCATTACAAGGAAAAAATTACATCGAGCTGCCATATGTTGTCAAAGGCATGGATGTTTCTTTTTCAGGGATTTTGACAAATTTAAAGCAAAAATACGACTCGAAAAAATATAATACTGAAGACTTGGCATTCTCATTACAGGAAACTGTCTTTGCAATGCTTGTTGAGGTTTCTGAGCGTGCAATGGCTCATTGCAATAAGAATGAGCTGGTTATTGGAGGCGGTGTCGGTTGCAACAAAAGACTAAGGGAAATGTGCACCATAATGTGCAATGAAAGGAACGGAAAGTTTTACGCTCCGCCGAATGAAGTTTTAGTAGACAACGGGCTTATGATCGCATGGCTTGGGATTTTGCAGAAAAAACAGGCGACAAAAGATTATGACAAAATTGATATTCGCCCTTATGAAAGGACGGATGATGTGGAAGTGAAGTGGAAAAACTAGAAAAATATTTAAAGATAAACTTCACCATACCAAATATGCATTTAAATCAGGTTGTTGAAAGAGTGTACTCAGCGGCTCTTTTCGGCAAAAAGCTTCTTACAGGAAAACCCGATAATTTTCTGTTTCTAGATATGGATGATAGTGGGAATTATTTGCTGGATGGGAAAGTTGTTGATGCTAAACAAGTAGGGGATTTAAAAAATGTTGCAGTATACGAATCTGATGATTATCCAATTAAGGTAAATCCAATTACCCCCAATATCAAAAGCAAAATTCAGACTAGGATGATGTATTTACATGATGTTGTAGGATTGGACGTCAATGCGGTGTATGTACGTCCACTTCTATATTTGGTTGATTTTATAAGGCAAAACCCGTGGGATGTTTATTATCAGCCATTGTCTTTAAAAAATTCTTAATCCGCACTCACAATCTGCCTTAACAATCTCTGCTTTCCGCTCCAGTCCAATACAACCTTTAGAACATCCGTTATTGTTTCCACAGGTATGATGTTTATTTTTTTCATGTTGTCCTTATCAATGATTATATCCTTCAAGTTGGTTTTAGGAACAATGACATTTTTCAATCCAGCCTCAATCGCAGCTTCAACCTTTGCAGTCACCCCTCCGATTGGCAGAACTTCCCCCCTTACAGACAAGCTCCCTGTCATTGCAAAATCCTGCTTTACCGGTAATTTCTTGAATGCCGAAATCACGCTTGTTGCAACTGCTATGCTTGCAGAATCACCTTCAACGCCTTCATAAGTCTGCAAAAATTGCACATAAATATCATACTTTTCTTTCAAGTCTTCTCCAAAATATTTTTTGATAATTGCAGTCACATTCTTTATCGCCTCTTTTGCAATGTCTCCTAGCTTGCCTGTTGCGATAATCTCGCTTTCCTTTCCTCCGGGTGTTACTTCAGCCTCAATCGGCAAAATAATTCCAGAGTAAGGCGGAGTCACTCCAATCACAGCCAATCCATTGACTCTTCCTACTCTTTTGCCAGTTGTCACAATAACTTCATACTCTTTCTTCTGCTCAATGTACTTGTCTGCAAGCTGCTGCTCGAGAGTTCTTGCAATTTTCTTGGCTCCCACAATGTGCTTCTTCATTACAAGCCTTGCTTTCTCTTCTACAGCCATATCGCCAGCTGCCCTTATCAAGCCGCCAAGCTCCCTTAATCTTAAAGTTAAGTGCCCTTTCCTGTTAGCCCTTCTTCTTGCTTCCTCAACAATGGCTTCAACAGCCTCTTTGCTGAAATGGGGAATCTTCTTGTCCTTTACAACCTCTTGCGCAACAAAAACGGCAATTTTATTTCGGTTATCCTCGGTATCAGGAATTGTTTCCTTCATATAAACTTCATAGCCGTAGCCGCTTATCCTGCTTCTTAATGCAGGATGCATATGCTTTATTGTCTCAAAGTTTCCTGCTGCAACAAGCACAAAGTCGCATGGCACTGGCTCTGTCCTTACCATCGCTCCTGCGCTTCTCTCGCTCTGCCCTGTAATTGCAAATTTTCTTTCCTGTAAAGATGACAGCATTTCCTGCTGGGTTGCAGGCTGCAGGGTTGCAATCTCGTCGATAAACAGCACTCCCATATGGGATTTGTGTATCATGCCTGCAACAACCCTTTCATGGGCTGGAGTGCCTAGCATCATTAAAAGGAGCCTGCTTTCTTTTGTAATTGTCAACAATGACCCTTGGAATTTTTACCCTGCCTTCAACCCTTTTGCCTATGTTCAGGAAAATGATAAAAGACGCCAAAAACACCATGCCGCCTAAAAAGAATGCAGCAAACATGATATCGCTTTTGTAATAAGAGCGAACCCACCACGGCGCAAACATTGAAAGAAGGACTAAAATAAAGATTATGATGTTCTGGTTCTTGAACATTGTCATGCTCTGCAATTTTGCCTTTGCAACCAAATCACGGCCCTGCCCTGCAGGGATTGTCCTTATCAAAGGCATATTCTCATCATTGGGATTTGGGAATGCAACAATGTCAGCCAGCTTTTCCATGGGCAGAAGCTCTGCCAGCGCCAATCCAAGCATTGATTTGCCTGTGCCTGGCTCGCCTATCAAAAGAACGTGCCTTCTCTGCCGCGCTGCTTTCTTTATGACTTCAACTGCCTCGTCCTGCCCTATAACCTGCTCTACAAGCTGCTTGGGCACTTTTATGTCTGACGTTGAGCTGAATTTAAGAGTAACCATCCCATTCTGTGTATATTTGCGTGTTTTTAAAGGTTGCTATTTGATTAAAAGGAAAAAGGAATAACTTTTATAAGCAAAAACTGTTCCTTTTAAAAAAATGCCTTTAGAAAGGGACGTAGCGGGTAATAATTTGTATATCGTAGAGCATTGTAAAGTTGCCTTGACTAATTATTGGACCATCAATCCAGCGCCAGCTGATTTTTTAGAACAACAATTTGAGAAACGGAATCTTAATTTTGTTTCTCCGTCACAGTTAGGCTTTCTTAGGGCAAAAGATTTTTCTCCAGATTTATCCGAGACTAGGGGGTCTAGCATCACAAATACTGACATATTTTATGAAGGTGGGGATAGAATAATTTTAGTACCAGATGGGGCTATAACAAAACTAACCGGTTTAGTTAATTTAGTTAAAGCTCATAAACAAAGGAAAGAATATGTTATTCCTGAAAACCAAAGAAGAGCAGTGTACTCCTTGGTTGATGAACTGTTAAGAAAAGGAACTGCTTTTTCTGCACATCACGGAACAGCAAGTGTAGAAACTTCGGAATTTGAACTAAATGGGTTAACATCAAAATTATTTTCTGATGAAAGATTAGGCATTAAGGCGGAGGAATACGGTCGTTGGCTTAAAAGGATTGGAATAAATAAGCTAACTGTAAATTTTGGTGATAGGAATTATGCCATATCTCAAGAAGGGCCTTTTGTAAACAGGGTGCACGATCTTGGCAATCCATGGGATTTCGAGCTTCGAGGCTATGGGATTATACCCTCTTATAAAGCCTATGGTGTCCGTTTTGAAAAAACCGCAGAAGTTGCGGAAAAATGAAAGAAACCACATTATTAAAAATCGCCCTAATCTGCTCTTTAACAGGCTTGTTTGTTCTTTATTTCATCTCAGCAAAGATTGATGTCAAGGATTATAAGCCAAATTTGCTAAACAGAAACATCGGCGAAGACGTGAAATTAAAAGGTGTTGTGACAAAAATAAGCGATGCTGGAAATGTTGTTTTTAGCCAGCAAAATCCCATGACTGTTGTCCTGTTTACCGATGATGATATAAATTTAAAAAATGGCGACGATGTTGAAGTTATCGGCGAAGTTCAGGAATACAGGGGAAAGAACGAGATAATCGCTCAAAAGATAAGGGTGATTAAATAGTGCTTGCTGAAATTGTTGTTGCGATTTTGCTTGGCTGCCTGATGGGGGTGATAAGCGGCATAACCCCGGGCTTGCACATAAACCTTGTTGCATTGATTTTGTTCAGCATCTCCCCATTTTTGCTCGGCTACACAAATGTTGTTGCAGTCGCTTCCTTCATTATTGCAATGTCAATAACCCATACTTTCACCGACTTCATAAGCGCAACATATCTTGGAGCGCCTAGCGATGACACTGCCTTGGCTGTCCTGCCTGCCCACAGGATGCTGCTTGAAGGCATGGGGCATGAAGCTGTGAAATTGACCGTTATTGGAAGCCTATTATGCCTGATTATTACAGTCATTTTATCGCCATTATTGGTCATTATTGTTCCAATCATTTTTTCTTATCTAAAAAACTACATCGGATGGCTGTTGCTCTCAGTTGTTGTTTTCATGATTTTAAGGGAAAAATCCATTAATAAGAAATTTCTGGCTTTTGTTGTGGTTGCATTGTCTGGTATTCTGGGATTGGCTGTTTTTAACATTCCAAACTTAAAGGACCCGTTGCTGCCGATGCTTTCCGGCTTGTTTGGGGTAAGTGTTTTGCTGCTGAGCCTGACGCAAAAAGTCACCCTGCCGATTCAGCGTACAACAGAAATGATAAAATTAAAAGCCAGGGATACTGCCAAGGCTCTCGGCTCGGGTGTTTTTTCAGGCTCGCTGGTTTCAATATTCCCGGGCTTGGGGCCTGCGCAGGCTGCTGTGCTTGGCGGGCAGCTTGTCGGCAAAATAGATGTTTTTAGTTATCTGATTCTTGTTGGGGGCATCAATACAGTTTCAATGATTCTGTCACTGATAACGCTTTTCACGATTGAAAAGGCCAGAAACGGCTCGATAATTGTAGTTCAGCAACTGCTGCAAAGCATTGATTTTAATGCCCTGGTTTTGTTTTTGGCAGTTGCACTGATTGCAGGCGGCATTGCAACCTTTTTGACATTGTACGTGAGCAAGATTTTCTCGTCAATAATGAACAGGTTAAATTACGCCATGCTGAGCATTATTATCATTGCATTCATCGGGCTGATGGTTTTGTATTTTTCAGGAGTTATTGGATTATTGATTTTGGCTGTTGCAACTTTCATAGGATTAGTGCCGAATATTGCAGAAGTTTCAAGAAGCAACTCGATGGCTTGCCTGCTGATTCCGATTATTCTGGTGAATCTGTTGTGACAGATTTTCAAAAGGTTTAAATACAAGTTTTTGAATGAATTGATTATGAACATCATAGGCGGAAGGTCTGTTATAAATTTGGGCTATTCCCCTCTTTCTGATATTCAATTAGTCAGGGTTGGCGAAGAGAGCACGTTGGAATATAAATATTACATTGACCCAAATCTCAAGATTCGTCTTTTTAATATGCCTCTCCCAATTAAAGCACTTCCTGAAACACCGCCACTTGACGAAATTACATTGCAATTGCTTCCTGCGCTGAAAGGAAACCCGTTTGATTATCCCGTAAGGGAAAATCACAGAATAAGCGATTTGGTTTTTGAAAGTATAAGCATGGAAAGTGGTAATGGAAAACAGTTCATGGAAATGATTGGAAGGCATCCGAAAGCAAATCTTGTCGCTTTAACGCATTCTTTAGCGTGGAATCCTTCTGTCGAGGGTGCCATATATCTTGAGCTCAGGAGAAAAGGATTTAAGCCTGAAACGCCTTATCTGCGGCTCGGCAGGGAAGGCTCCAAGCAAACTTATGGAATAAGGGTGAACAGGTAACATATTTCTGTCTTTAACAAAACAGCAACCTTTTTAAAACAGCAAATTTTTCTTGGCGATATGGAAGGCACAATAGTCCATTTCAGGGGCTCAAGAAGGGTCAAAAGGAGCAACCAGATGGTTGTATTAGTTGCTGACGTCAATGATAAGGATAAAGCTTCCAAGCTGATTGGAAAAAAAGTTGTCTGGAAAACTTCTGCAGGCAAGCAGATGGTTGGGCAGATAACAAACATTCACGGCAACTCAGGCGCTTTGAGGGTCAGGTTTGACACAGGAATGCCCGGGCAGAGCATCGGAACAAAAGTTAGTATTGAATAGATGTTAGTTAATTGTCATGTAAAAATTTTTGTTCTTTACCAAAAATAAAAGCTTTTTAAATTGGAATTGGTTTCTTTGCACTATGGAAAGAGCAAAATGGGGAAATGGCATTATACAACTGAATGGAAGATATATTGGCATTGATTTGGGTTATGACGGATGCTGGGAGCACGAATTTGGCGGTATTTATGGCATCAGAAAAGGTTTCGGAATCCCAGTAGAAGGGCAATATGGCTTTGAAGCGCGGAAAATCACACAACTGCCAATAGGTTTGCATTATAATAGGCTCAAAGATACTTCTTATTTAATTTTGCATGAAGGATTAAGCAAAGACTGGGTTTACAGGAAGGGGGTCATGTATTATGAGGATGTAACTGAAAAACAGAAAGAAGCTCGTCTGGAGAGCATTCTTTTCAGAACTTTGTCGCCTGTTGGAAATGACTCCCACCACTTCTCATCTGCTTGGGATGATAAATATTTTGGAGTTCATGCTATTAATAGCGAATATGGTGAGATTATGGAAGCCTTAGAAGAAGCGTTTTTGACAAATGATGCTGTTATTGATGATTTTAGCAAACTTGCTATGGGGTGGGGTTTGCTTATATATTCAAGAATTCCTGAACAGTTAAAAAAACAATTTGCAGACGCTGAAAGGAGAAGACTCGCTAGGACTTAAAAATACTTTACAACTATTGCCCTGCATCCAAATTAAATTGATTTTTATAAGAAACATTCAAAACCCTTTCCTTCATCTTCTTCACGCAGTGCTCGGCAACAATTTTCAAATTCATTATATCATATTCATTATATTCAACCAATAAATTCAGATAGTAATCATCGCCCGTTGCCCTGTACATCCTCCACAATGTCAAAGCATCTCCTCCATAGAATTTTTCTATGATTGGATTTCTTTTTATTCCAAGCGTTTTTTCTATATTTTTCAAGCCGCCTGTCAGTCCAAGCCTGTCGGTTATAGACCTAACATCAAAATTCGGCACTTTTGGCAGCAAATTCGGGTATCTTTTTTCAATGAAAGGCAGGTCAAAAGAAGCGCCGTTAAATGTCACAATCAATTTGTATTTTTGCAGCTCTTTTTTTAATGCATTGTAATCCAAATTTATTCCTTTTATCATTATTTTTGTGTTTATGCCGTCATAAAGCCCGAAAACCGTTATGTCGTCATTATTTTTGCTTAATCCTGTGGTTTCGATGTCCAGAAATACCGCATCTTCCCTGAAGAAATCATACAAGCGCCACATTTCTGATTGCGGCAGAATGTCAAGAAAGTATGCTGAATCAAAGCTATAGAGTGCTTTTCTGGCATTCAGGATTTTTCTGTCGTAATACAGCTTTCTGTGCCTTGACAGACCTTTGATATATTTTTTTGTTAAAAAATTGTCCCAAGTGTTGATTCCATTTTTCCATATGTTTTTTTCAATTTTATTGCCTACCCTTTCCAGAAAGATGAAGCTTTGGGTTATCATCAACCAAAATAATGCAGAACCCCTTTAAATAGCCTGCGCCAGCAGATGTCCAGTGGTCCAAATCAGTAAAATTTATATTCTTTAATGTAAAATTATGACTTATGAAAGTATTGTTTATATGCAACCAGAACCAAAATAGGAGCAAGACAGCTGAAGAGCTGTTTAAAGGCAGGTTTAAGACAAAATCTGCTGGGCTTTTTAATGAAAAGCCTGTGACTGCAAGGCAGCTGTCATGGGCGGATATAATCATTGTCATGGAAGACTTCCAAAGAGAAGAGATTGCAAAGCGCTTTCCAGAGCAATACATCCAAAAGAAGATAATATCCCTAGGCATACGGGATGTTTATGGATATAACCAGCCCGAGCTTATCAGCCTGCTGAAATCAAAGATTAATGGGCTAGCTTAGCCATTCCTCAAGCTGTTTCAGCGCTTTTTTCTTTGAACTGAAAACCTTCGTATCAGATACGTGCAATTCAGGCATTCTTCTTGTAACCTTATACCTTTTCCTGCCATTCCTTTTCAATTCAATGATTGAAAATTCCCATTTTTTAGCCATCTTTCACCTTTTTTAGTTGTACAGAAGAAATCCTTTATAAATATCACGCGAAGATGTCCAGTGGGTAGTGGTAATTGAGAAGTATTGTTTTCTTTATCTATGGTTTAGATAAAATTTTCCCAACCAGCTTTAAATCGTCTGGACTTGGTTTATCTGGTGCCAACAAAATGTCTATCATATCTTGACCTATAGGTACCCTTCCATCAAACTCTACATAGCCTGCCAAAATTGCCGGCGGACTATCAACAACCATTCTGATTCCGTACAGAGGATTATAACCTAATCTAACAGCTTTTTCAAAGTGCCGCTTTTCATGTTCTAATATTCTCCTTAAAGTTTCCATGTCGGCTCCCATTCTGGTTAACGATTCAAAACATTTATCATAGCTTTCGTATGTCACAATTTCGACTGCCATAAGTTGGGGTTATGTTCAGTTTTTTTAAATCTTACTGTCCCTGAGAATATTACTAATATAGGCTACAATTTTTAGGTAGTCCAAATAAACCAAGAACTACAATATCGCATAAGGCTTCATTTTTAACTTGATTGCGTCTTCCAGATTCTTCTCATCTTCAGAAGTGATGTAAATGTGCTTTTTCTTGTGCTTTTCATACTGCTTTATCTTGGCTTTCATGACTTTCTGGTATTCTTTTAGGTAATCATAAGGATGATGGTCTATGTACAAGTCAAGCTTTGGGACGTAAAAAGATGCCCTGAAATCATCCTTTTCAGCCCATGTTGCAACTGCATTGTACTGGAACAATAGATTATTGTCGAAAAGAAAGTTTGCAATCTCCATCTCTGCCCTTGTCCTTACAAGATGCCCTGTTTTTGTCCTGAAAGCAGGCTCTGCGCTCTCGCCTCTTTCCATTATTTCCGATGCCTTTATGGAAATTCCCTTTTCCCTCCTGATTTCGTCAAACAATGATATCAACTCCTTGTTTTCATAGCTCTTGTTCAGGTTTATCACATTGTCAAACGACTGCACAGCGTCCTTTATCTTGTTCATCAGCACTTCCATATGGCCTTTGCTGTACCATGCATCTATGTGGCTTTTGTCAAACTCTGCGGCATTTGTAAAGCATTCATGGGCAATCTTGATGAAATTCTTTTTCCTGTCCTCTTCCTTGTAGGCATCAACCTTCTTGTCGCTTATTTCCCAGTCTGCATCCATGGCTATCCTGTAAGCGCCTGCCTTGTACCTTCCCTCAATGAACTGCTTTTTCCTGTAGTAAGTGCTTCCTTTTCCCATAAGAGCCCTGACTTTGTTTTCATCCTCTGCCTGCTCCACCTGCAGCGCCTTGTTGAAATAATTGATAGCCTCATCAAAATTTTCCAGATAGGAATAGCATGCTGCCATGTTGTAATTGCACTTGAAAAGAAATTCAGCGGCATTCTTGAACAAATCCTGCTCATTGCCCTTGTAAGGATATAACTCCAAAGCTTTGCTGTATTCCTCGATTGCTGTCTTGTACTGCTTGAGCTGGGCTAACCGGTCAGCGTCTCTTTTCATCTCCTCTGCCCTGCGCATCTCCTCTGTTTCCTTGAAGGACTCTAGCTTTTCCTTTTCGCTTCTTCGCTCAGCAATCCTCTTTTTCTGGGTTTCAAAGAACCTCTTTATGCGGCTGATTACCATTTT
>JAGVXR010000056.1 GCA_018303645.1 Candidatus Woesearchaeota archaeon | reverse complement strand
AGAAATGACAGATTGGTTGTGTCTTTGGAGCTGCCTGAGATTGAGAAAGAGATTAAGATAGATATAATTGAAAATATTAACGAGGAATTGGCTAAAAAGGTAAGAGTTAAATTAATAGATGGAAGTTTCAGGGATTATAAAGAAGCTTTAAAACCCTATATTTCCAGTTACAAATACCATGATGATTTCTTTAGATATGATATGCTTCCACTCAGCTATTTTCTTAAGGCTGAGAAAGTCCTTAAAATACCCAGAGATATGATTTATTTATGTACTGGGAGGGGTCCGGATTTAAGAAAAATTAAGGGCATTTTGGAGATAGATGAAAAATTTGCAAGGCTGATAGGATATTTCTTAAGTGAAGGATGTATTACAGAAGATAAAACATTAAGAATTAGGTTTACTTTCAGTGAAAATGAGAGAGAATACACGAATGATTTAAAAGCTATAATAAATAAAAAAGGATTTGCATATTCTGAATATTTTGATAAGAAAAATCATTCTCATCACATTAAGATATCCTCAGAAATTCTTGGTATTGTCATGAGAGATGTCTTAAAATGCGGAACTAATTGTTATAATATGGCAGTTCCTCCAAAGTTGTTTTCAATGCCAAAAAAATTCAGAATAGAAATAATAAAGGGCATTTTGAGAGGAGATGCTAGTGTTAATTATAGCAATAAGAAGAGAAACTACAAAAAATTAAATAGAGATTATTTGCATAATAATAACACAGCGAGTGTAAATTACTTCACTTCAAGCGGAAAATTAAAACAACAAGTTATGATTATGCTGCAAGACAATAGGCTAGTGCCTGGCAACGAGCTTAGAGAAGGCTTAATTAGGCTACATGGAGCAAGAAATATAAACATCCTTCAAGATATATTCCTTGGGGGAAAACAGGAAAAACTTAAGCAATACTTGGCTAATGTCAAGAAAATTATCACTTATCCCGATGTTGAATTTCATGATACATTTGCTGCCTTAAAAATCAAGGGTATTGAAAAATTGCATGGGGACTTTGTTTACTCTCTGGAAGTTGAGGAAACTGGAACTGTAGTAACCACAAATGGATTGGTTATGCATAATTGCATCAGCGTTGACCCGTATTATCTTATAGAAAAAGCAAAGCAATTTGGGTTTTATCATAAATTCCTCTTGCTTGCGCGCGAGATTAATGACAGCATGCCTTCTTACACTGTCGAATTGCTTGAAAACGAATTAAAAAAAATAAATAAAAAGATAGAAAAAGCGAAAGTTGGCGTTCTGGGTCTGGCCTACAAGGCAAATGTTGATGACATAAGGGAAAGCCCTTCATTTGATATTATCAATATTTTAAAAACAAAAGGCGCTGATGTTTTTATTTTTGATCCGCACGTAAAAAACGGCAGCAATGTGAAGGATTTGGATGAATTGCTGCAAAGAAGCCAGTATTTGGTTCTGGCAACCGACCATAATGAGTTCAGGAATATTGATTTAAATAAGTTAAAAAAACATAAAATATCTATTGTTATTGACGGCAGAAATTGCCTGGATAAGGAAAAGATAAAGTCAATGGGGATTTTATACCACGGAATTGGAAGAAGCTAATCACCCGTAAAACAACTCTTCTTTGCCGAGATTTTCTTTATACCAGTTATATGTTAGTTCTATGCCTTCTTCTATTCTAACCTTAGGCTTCCATCCAAGCGCTTTCAGCTTTTCTATGCTGGGTATTCTTTTCATTATTTCCCTTTCCTTCGCCCTTGTTTCAGAGCCGAATCCGACTATTTTTGGCTTTAAATTTTTACCGGAAACTTTAACTATTAATTCCGCAAGCTCCCTCATCGTAATGGGTTCTGTATTTGCTATGTTGTATGCTTCGCCTTTTGCCCCTTTTTTTCTTATAGTTTCCATTCCGCCTATAACATCTGCTATGTTGGTAAAACATCTTATCTGGCTTCCGTCGCCAAAAACCAAAGGAGCCTCGGTATTAAGCGCTTTTTGTATAAAAATAGGGACAACCCATTCAAACCCCTGGCCAGGCCCATAAACATTAAAGAGCCTTATTGGATTTATATCCATGCCATATTCCTTTACATAACCATAAGCATACATTTCCGCAGTTAATTTAGAAACACCATAAATGCTTACGGGGCTTTTCTGGCTGTCTTCCTTTATTGGAACTTCTCTCGGCTCTCCATAAACCTCTGAAGAGGAAGTATAAACTATTTTTTTAACGCCTGTGCCCAACGCACATCTAAAAACATTTACAGTACCATCTATATTTACAGCTAGAGTGTTTAAGGGCTTTTTGTCAGAATTAATAACTCCGAGCTCTGCAGCAAGATGGTAAACCATGTCGCAATCGCGCATTTCCCATCTGATGTCATCAAGTACTGATTTTTTTACAAATTCAAGCTTTGGATGCGTAAACTTAACGGGCTTTATGTCAATAACTTTGACTTGATTGCCATCATTAAGAAGCTGCCTGACTAACGTGTGCCCAATAAATCCATTGCCGCCTGTAACAAGTATTTTCATTTTGCAATAAGGTTTCATATTTTCTTTATAAAGTTAACCAAATATATATTAATTTGTTTCAATATTGAAATTTAATCGCAGCTTTAGTACATATTTTCTATATAGAAAAAAATAAGATTTAATAATCCCATTGTTTTTCCCTACATAAATGAAAATCGTGCATTTAATGGGCTATTTTGTGCCTGAGCTTGGCTATCAGGAGTACTATCTGGCAAAGAAACACAAGGAAATGGGGCATGATGTATATGTCATAGCATCCGATATGTTGTACCCTTTCCCAAACATAGAAACAATGCTGAAGGAAGCCGGAGCCAAGGATGCTTCAAGAAAGAGGAAGTTTGGCTTTTCTATTGTTGACGGCATTAAAGTTTACAGACTAAAATGTTTTTTTGAGTACTCTGATTTTATTCTGGTTAATGGCTTAAAGCAGACACTAGCTAAGATAAAGCCGGATATAGTTTTTGCTCATGAGAGCAGGCAGGGCTTGCCGGCATTAGCCGCTTACTATAAAAGCTTATTTAACTATAATCTTGTTGTTGACCAGCATGACTTCTATCACAAAATTCCCAACCACCATTGGCGGAAGAAGCTTTTTAGGTTTTTGGATTATTCTTTGTTTAGGAAGTTTATTGTGGATTATAGCCTAAGCAACGCAGACAGAATTATTGCAGTAACCAAAGAAACAAAAGAGTTCTTAATAAAAACCCATAAAATAGAGCCAAAAAATATTTCAGTAATACCTTTGGCTGTTGACACCGATTTTTTTAAGTTTGATAATAAAGCAAGAATTGATTTAAGGAAAAAATTCAACATAAAAGAAACTGATATCGCCTTAATTTTTTCCGGGACAATAGTAAGGCGAAAAAACATAGAATTGCTGCTGGAAGCCTTATCCGAAATAAAAAATGAAAACATAAAGTTGCTTATAGTTGGCAGCGGAGATAATCTTTATATGCAGGAGCTGAAGAATTTAAGCAAAAAGCTTGGAATTGAAGATAAAACAATATTTACTGGGTTTGTAAGAAGAAATGATGTTAAGTATTATTTTTCTGCAGCCGATATTGGAGTGTGGCCAGGAAACAATTCTGTAAGCATTATGGAGGCAATGGCGTGCAGGCTTCCAATCACAATGGTGGATTTGCAATTGAGCCATTTAGTGGGCTATAATAATGGACTGAAATTTCCACAGCACAACAAGGAAAAGCTTAAAGAGGCATTGGAAAAGCTCATTGGAAATAAAAAATTAAGAGTAAGCATGGCAAAAAATTCCATTTCTACAATCAAAAAACATTACAGCTATGATACGATCGCAAAGCGTTTCATAGATTTAGCTGGAGATTAATGCCTTGTTTATTATACTTGCAATATTCCTGCTTGCGTTTCCATCGCCATAATGCTCGCTCTGCTTTCCTTTTGGATTGAAGTTTTTTATTGCATCCAGTATTTTTGGCTTATTTGCCCCTGCAAGAATGTTCCAGCCGTCATTCACGGTTTCTGTCCACTCTGTTGAATCCCTAAGAGTGATGCACGGGACTTTGAAAAAATATGCCTCTTTCTGCATTCCTCCTGAATCAGTCAGTATTTTTTTGGCGTTTTTCTCAAGAATCAACATATCAGCATAGCTTAACGGCTTTGTTTCAATTATATTTGAATTTTTAACTTTTTTGTCCAAATTATACAGCTTGAGATATTTTGCCGTTCTGGGGTGAACCGGAAAAACAATTTTTTCGTTGATGCTAATCAAAGCATCCATTATATTTGATAAATTCGCTTTAGTGTCTGTATTTCCTGCACGATGCGCTGTTGCAAGCAAATAGGATTTTTTTTTTAGCTTTAATTGCCCTAGGATCCTAGAATTTTTTTCAGCAATGCCGATATTCAGCTTTATAGAGTCTATCATAACATCCCCGACTTTAAAGACATTTTTTATAATGCCTTCTTTTTTTAAATTTTTGACAGCTATGCCTGTAGGGCAGAACAGTATGTCAGAAATCTTATCAGTCTTTATCCTGTTAACCTCTTCAGGCATGGTTTTGTCAAAGCTCCTCATTCCGGCTTCCACATGGGCAAGCTGAATTCCAAATTTTGATGCTGCCATTGCTCCTGCCAAAGTCGAGTTTGTGTCTCCAAAAACAACAACCAAATCAGGCTTTTCATCCATAAAAATCTTTTCCATTCCCTCTGCCATCTTCTTAATCTGTTTGTCGCGCTCTGCAGAGCCAACACCGAGATTATAATCAGGCTCTGGTATCTCCATATTCTTAAAAAAAATTCTGGACATGTCATAGTCGTAATGCTGCCCGGTGTGGACTATGACTTCATCAAAGCGCTTCCTTATTTCACGCGATAAAACAGCCAGCTTGATAAACTGCGGTCTTGTACCGACAACACTAAGAATCTTCATTTTTTTCCTAGTTCCTTTCCCTTTAACTCATTGGATTTTTCTATGGAGTCAAGAAAGTCTGATTTGGCATCTTTTTTTAGCAGCCCTATGTTTGGCATGACGCAATGCCCCCCTATGAATCCAGGGTATAGTACAGGCCTTACGACATTGGGGTTTGCTATTTTACAGCCATTGTTGTATGTTTCATTGAACCTTGTCACTGCCTGCTTAAAATCCGCATTGAATTTTTTGCATATCCTTTCCATTTCTTGGTGGTAGGCTATGCACAGGCCATAGTATGTTGTGCCAAAAAGCTTGCCAAGCTCTGTTTCCATAGGTGATTTCATAACCTCTGTCTTCATCCCCAATGACTCAAAGTGCTCTTTTGCATCTTCTCCTGATTTTTTGTCTATAGGTCCTATAAACTTGACAAAAAGCAGCAAGCCCTCTTTTATTTTAGGGTGCTTGCCCCTTACAGGAGAGTGAACCATATTTTTTTTAGTTTTATCGTAAATTGATTTTGTAGTGCCCGGCCTCACTGTTGAATTTATTACAACAAGCTTGGGATTGTATTCTTTAATGTAATTGGCAGCTACCTTAACAAAATCGTCCATATAAGGAATGCATACATGCATAATATCTATTTCTTCACGTATCCTGATGTCTTCTATGTCCTTCTTGAATAGCTTGTAATTCCCAGAATCTTCTATTACCTGGCACAAGGCATTTCCTACCTCCCCCAATCCTATTACCAAGACATTCTTCATAAAAACACCACCTTATTTGTTTTTGCTGCCTCGAGCATTTTTGACGCTATTTCCAGCGCTCTAAGCCCGTCCTCGCCATCTACCGCAGGAGCTCTATCCTCAATTATGCAATTTGCAAATTCCTGAAGCTCTGCAAGCAAAGGCTCCTTGTTGTTTATTTTTATTTTTACCATATCCCCCTCGATAACACTAGTAATGCCTTTGGAATAATCAAGGTCTTTTTCGGCAAATTCATTTTTGTAGAGGTATAATTCTTGGGTTAAGTATTTTGCGACAAACATGCCTTTTTCTCCCGTAATATAAATCTCCCTTACCTTTTTGGGAGTAAGCCAATTTGTGTTTATTATTCCAGTTACATTATTCTCAAATTTTATAATGGCATTAAGTATATCTTCGCGGCTTGCATGTATCCTTTGCCCGGTCTCTGCATAGATTCTTTTTATTTTTGCCTTATTGAGGTGCATTATAATATCTATGTCGTGTACAGCCAAATCTGTTGTAACGCCGACATCTATGACCCTGTGAGGAAACGGGCTGAACCTATTTGCAGTTATGCTGTATATTTTTCCAAGTTCGTTGTTGTCTATCCTTTTTTTGATTTCAGCGACTACTGGATTGAACCTTTCTACATGGCCTACCATTAACTTGACATTGCTTTCTTTAGCCGCTTCTATAAGCTTTTGGGCTTCTTCTATGTTGATTGCAATAGGCTTTTCAACAATTACATTTATTTCTTTTTTAATGAAGAACAAAGCAACATCCTTATGCAGCTTTGTAGGCACGCAGACCGAAACAGCATCTAAGTTTTGATTAATTTCATTATAATCTGTAAATGCCCTTGTATTGTATTTTTTAGCCATTTCACCGGCTATTTTTTGATCATTATCACAAACACCAACTAACTCTATATTAGGCATGTCAGAATAAATCCTGGCATGGCTTCTCCCCATTGCCCCCGTCCCTATAACCGCAACCTTAAGCTTATCCATTTTGATTATAAGGCAGGAAAACAGAGGGGAATTTATAAATTATATGGTTTAGAAATATATGTTAATTCTTTTAAGGCCATAAGCATTTTTATCTGTCAGCATATTAACTTTTCTTCTTACGATAGAAAAAAACAACTAAAATAACCAAAACAAAAATAACAGCTATTGTAATTAAAGAATTATAATCTTTCTTTGGCATTTCTTCTTGAACTTCTTCTATTATATTTGCTTCCGGCTCTGTGGTATTTATAATCTCACTTATTGTTATATTTTCAGCTTCTTGGATTATTTTCTCTTTAATAGATACAGCAAAATATGAGAATGAAGGGGTTTGTGCCTTATAATGGGTATATTTTGCATCTGAATTAATTTTAGCTGTGCTTAGCTCTTCCCAGAAAGTTGTAAAGCGGCTTAAAACAACACCATCTTCATCAGCATTGTTGTCAATCAGCCATATTTTTTCCACTTTAAAATTAATTACTGCATTACTTATATCCTCATCTTTGATGTTTTTCTTATTAATTTGTATGTACTGGTAAATTTTTCCTTCTATTTCGCTTGCAACAACGGGCTTTTCATCAAGCTTTGTTACGCTAATCTCAACATTATTGGCAGGATTTTTCACATTAATCTCTATCTCATCTATGCTTATTTCCTCCTTATTGACTTTCATTGTAGTTTTTCCTTCAGGCAATGTCTGCCATACCTGAGTTTTGCTTACCCCTGCTGCTGTTGTGGCAGCTGCTCCGCCGCCTCCCCCTCCACCACCACCGCCTCCACCGCCAGAGCTTCCAGAGCTTCCGCTGCTTTCTGTAAAGCTAACAGTTAAATTGAAGACTGTGCTGCTGTTTGTCAAGCCTGCATTATCAGCGCAGCTAACGCTCCAGTTGTAGTTATTATTAGCCAAAGACTTACTAAAAGATTGGGGACTATCAACAGCTATTGAAGTGCCTGTTAAATTAACAATTCCATCTATAACCAAAGAGCAGTTCTTAATTCCCAAATCTGTAACATTATAGGAAAATGTTACTGTTGAGCTTGATGTCTGCCTTGTGTTGTTTGCAGGGCTTATCAGGCTTACAACTGGATAGGTTTTGTCCAAATAGAAGTTCCAGGTGCTTAAGGTTATGTTGTTCTGGTTTGAGGAAGTGTCAGTGCAGTTTGCCTTTACAGTATGGTTTGCATCCGGCAAATTTAAAGTCAGGTTTGCAGTTCCTGATGTTGCGTTGTCATTGCCAAAATCATATATGGAAGTTCCATTAATCAATTTGCAGTTAACATTATTTTCATCTGTATAATTTAATTCAAAATTAACCGGAGAAGAGGTTATTATAGAGCTGTTTTTAGGGAATTCTATGGTAAGGTTCGGCTTTGAAGTATCTGTTATAGTCGAATCTACTGTAAATGTTGTGTTTTTTATTGTGGAGAATTTTGCTGCAGAGGTGTCAGTACAATTAATATTTATAGTATGCTCAGCATCACTCTGGCTTGTAAAGGTAAAGGAGGCTGTTCCTGCTGTTGTTCCATCCCCACTCATTTCCTGCACTGCCCCTGAATCAATCCTTGCCTGGCAGTTTACAGCATTTTGATCAGAGAAGGAAGCTTGCGCAACAACATTGGAAGTGGCTATAGTTGTGCTGTTTTTTGGAGATAAGACAGTTACAACAGGGTTTGTTGTATCTACGCTAAAAGTCAAATTTGTCGCATTAAAGGCCTCATTTCCAGCAGAGTCATTGCATACGGTATTCCAGAAATAGTTGCCATCCGATATTGTAAGATTGGCTATATTAAACACAGTGCCTGAGACCATAGTTGTTTTTGTCGTGTTTTTATGCCATCCTGATGAATTCAAATACAGGCTGCAAGAATCTAAATTAGCTTCGGTAGCAGTAAAGTTAAACTGCACAGGATTAGAGGAAAAGTTGGTGTTGTTCAAAGGATGCTCTAACCTTACAGCAGGCAATACAGTATCAATATTTAAAGTAAAATTTTGGCTTGAATTCTCCTGGTTTACGGTGTCATTGCAAAAAACTTCCCAGATATAGTTCCCGTCAGCTATTGTTTTTTTAGAGAAATTATTTCTTCCATCTATAGGGTCGATAGACTGGTTTTCAACAAAATTCCCAGAAAAGTTTGCAAACAACAGGCATCTTTTTGGGTTTATTTCTGTCAAGGTGAAGTTAAAGGTTGTATTCTGTGTATTTAACCATGAATTGTTTAATGGATAGTCTAAGCTTATATTTGGAAAAATAGTGTCTATAGTGAAATTTCTTGTTATGCTTACATTAACATTTGTTGCATTGTCTGCGCATGAGACATTCCAGAAGTAAAAGCCATCATTAAAGTTAGGTATTGTTATGTTTGTATGCGTTCCATTTGCAGATGGAATATTGCTCTGGTTTATTGTTCCATTTATGGTTATGTTGCACTGAAGATTATTGTCTAAATTATCTATTACAGTCCAGTTAATTGTTACATTTACATTGCTTGTGTTGAAGTTATTTACAGGAGAATTTATATTTATTGCCGGCTTTTCTGTATCTACATTTATTGTAAAGTTTGTTGCGTTGAAAGCATTGTTTCCTGCTGTATCATTGCATAGGACATTCCAGAGGAAAGTTCCGTTTTGCAAGTTTAGGTTAAATGTTGTTTGCGTTCCGGAAATCATAGAGCTATTGCTTAAGTTTGCCTGAAATGTTCCGTTAAAATCGCCATAAAGAGTGCATGCTTGTATTAATGAGTCTGTTGCAGTAAACTGGAAATTTATGCTTGGATTATTTTGCCAGGAATCATTTGCAGGGCTGCTTAGGCTGACAACAGGAGCAGTTGTGTCTATAGTAAATGTTCTTGCGCTTGTATTAACGCAGTTGCTTAAATTATCGCATGCATTTATTAACCATTTATAGGTGCCATCTCCTATGCTTGTAAGGTTTCTTTCAAAAATATAATTTGTGTTATTTACCTCAGAGCTGTTAGTTCCATTATAAGCAAAGCTTCCTGACCAGTTTCCATACAAGGAAACATTGCTTAAATTCACTATATCGTAAACAGTTGCATTAAATATTACAGTAAAATTAGAAGTATTGAAGACGTCTATTGGCTTGTTTAATGTTATGACAGGATCAGTCCAGTCAGCAGTTGTATTATAAATGTATTCCCCAGACCATGAACCATTAGCCAATCCAGTATCTATCGTCTGCACTGACCAATAATAAGTTGTTGATTCCCTGAACCTTGTGTTTTTTAATAAAATTATTTTTCTCTGCATCATATTGCCGAAGAAACCGGAAGTTCTACTACCTTGTACACTATTATAGGATATACTTCCATAAACTCCCGTAACAATTTCATGCCCACCAGAATTTGTTCCAATCTTAAGATTATAATAAAGCCCTGCTGCTGGTGTTTCTGTATCAGAGCCAGCATTCCATGAAAAGTTAATTAAATCTTTGTCTCTGTCAAAAGTTACATTTAAAACTGTTGATGGTGATGGTGGAGTGTTTGTAGTTGATAAATTGTTTATATACACTATAGGTATCATACTAAATAAGTCAAGTTTTCCATCTTTATTTACATCAACCCATACCTGAGTATCTGTTTGGGTAGATTGGAGTGTCTGATTATTATTAAAGGTGGTTCCATTATTTGTATACAATATATTTGATGTTGTTCCACACTGGCCATTAATAACTAAATCCAAGTAACCGTTATTATCGTAATCTCCTAAAACCATAGCACTATAAAACTTACCAGCAAAAGACTCCCACGTGGAATTTTTGATAAAAAAACCTCCTGAGTTAATGAAAACACCTTCTCCGCAAGAAGCATCTTCTCTTACTGTTAAATAATCTATTTTGCCGTCATTGTCTATATCTCCAATTACCTGAGAATGTCTTTCGCCGCCACCAATACCACCATTCAAGTTAGGGTCCAAAGAAAAGGCTGTTCCATTATTTAAAAATTGGTTACTGCCTCCAAAACCAAGAGTTATAAGATCTAAATCACCATCATTGTCATAATCTAAGAGATCTGTTTTCGGGGCTGATATTTCTGTAATGTCATTTCCCCAAGAAACATTATTTATGAACGTGGAACCATTGTTTAATAAAACATTTTTATTTAAAACTGGAGCAGTTATCAAATCTAAATCACCATCATTGTCTACGTCACCTAACATACTAAAACCTGATTCATGTGCGCTTGCGTTGATTGGCCCTGATTCCCAAGTAGAGTTTTGAGTGAAAGTTATTTCATTGTTAATGTAAATAGTTAATGAAATACCAGTACCATCTAATAATAGATCTAAATCACCATCATTGTCTATATCCCCTAAAACTGCAGAACCAGTACCTAACGCAGAAAGATTTTGAGACCATACAGCACTAAAATTCAAAGCAGTTCCATTGTTTAAATAAACTCTAGTTGGCTCGGCGTCTGAGGCGGAACAACCAGATAGCCCCCCACTCCTACAACCGCTTAATACAAAATCCTTATTGCCGTCATTGTCTATGTCTCCGAAAGCAACTGTACTAAATGTGCCATATTGCGCATTTGTTAAATTATTATCAAGCCAAGAAGAATTGCTAAATAAGTTAGCATTAACCAAATCAGAAGAGATAGAAATGCCCCAGAAAAATATTAAAATATGGAATATTAATTTAGGTTTTTTCTTTTTTTTTTTGAATATACTATATATCCCAACAATGTAATTGTTATTACGAACAATACTATTATTATAATTTTTACTGCTTTAGATGTCAATTTAATAGTTATAAACGATGCCCCAGTAATATCCGTTAGTTCTTTGATTGATTTTTCAGGTATACTTTCTCCCGTCTTTATTAAGTAAGAAGCGGCATTCCCAGATTCTAAAACTTTAATCTGACCTATATTATCCTGCCCATGATTAATCCATCTGACTTGATTATTAACTACAGGAATCTTTTAAGGCAACTGAATCTATTCTTTTTTGCAACGTATTTATCCCTTGGCTTGTAATCTCAAATTTAATGCATGTTTCTCCGCTTTTGCATTTGCCGTCACCATTGCCATCATGGACAGAATCACAAGTTACTATATTGCCTTCTAAGCTGCAATAATACCCTGCTTTAGAAAAATTAATATTCTTTGTAGAGTCAGCTATATCAATTGTATAAGCTCTTTTATTGCATATAGTCTTGTTTTTTTGAACTACCTGTTCGCTGACTTTTTCGTAGCTTTGATAAGATTCGGTTCCAATTGCACATGTTACATTATAAACAAGCTGTTTTTGAGAGCAATCGGTATTTGCTCCTGATGTATTCAAGCAAAGCGTGTAATTATGGTAATAAATACAATTATCATATACATTTCTTTCTCTAGTAACATAGCCAAAAACATCCTCTGTTTCATCATAAAATTCTGTAGTGCAGTCTTGGATTTCATTGACTGTTACATTATTATCCAAAACTATTGCAGAAATGATGCCTATTGTTGATAATATTGTCCAAATTAATAGAAATATCTTTGATTTAGTAAAAATCATGCTCACCCTCTTTAATTTTGATAACAAAAGTTATGATATAAATACTTTTCTGTTTTTGTATTTTAATGAATGATTTGGTTTTTTGCAGACGCTTAATTTTTCATAACCAAAGCGTTGAATTCTTTTACATTCATTTTTTTTATAAAATGAAAATCAAATCTTTTTCCCAGTTTTGCTAAGTAATCAAATGACGGATAATGCACGTGCTTGTAATAATAAGGCAGCTTTTTTAAAAATTTCCCTAAAAAAATTTTAAAAGAATGCATCGAATATTTTTCCTTGTCAATTATTACAACATATCCATTTTGTTTAAGCATTTCTCTTGTTTTTTCAAAGAATTTTAGAAAATCCTTTTTATGCAAATATTGAAAAACCTCTATGAAAAATATCAAATTGTATTTTTTGTTATCATTATACTCCATGTAGTCTGCTGCCAGAAATTTCGCCTTTTTATCTTTTTTAAAGAATTTTTTTGCAGCTTCTATTCTTTTTTCAGAAAAATCAATTCCTGTATACATTATTTTCTTTGAAAATTCCAGCTTATTTATGACTCCAAACCACGTGCCGTGCCCGCAGCCAACCTCAAGGATGTTTATCTTATTCTTTTTCTTCAATAAACCCAATGTTTTAATTATACTCTTATCAAAAATTTTTCTAAATCCTGGAGAAGGCTTCCATTTTGAAAATATAGGTGTTGCTCTATCAAAATCCTCTATGATATCAAATTTCCTTGTTTGCTTATCCATTTTCTAATATTTTCCTGTAAAATGAAAAAAACTTTGCCCCAAAACTGGCTGTTAACGGTCTATGTATTTTTTTAAAAGAGCTGAATTTTACCAACTGCCCTCCAAATCTTCTTTTAAATTCCCTGACACCATACTCTTTTTCCGGAACACCCGCACCTCCAAAATCAAATAACTTAAAGCCGTTCTTGCATCCCCATTCTAAGACGTGCCAGACTAGAATGTCATTTGGAAAAATTCCAAGGTACTTTGAAGATGCTCCTGCATACCAATCAAAAACTTTATGTTTGTAGAAGAGCACAATCCTTCCAGCAATAATCGTATTTTGGTATTTTGCCAAGAATAATTTGACGCTATTCGGCATCAAATTAAAAGTTTCATTGAAATATGATGTATCCGGGATTAGGATATTAATACTATCATATGTTTCTTTTAAGATTCCATAAAATCCCGGCAGCGAATCTTTTTCCGCTTCAATTACAGTCACTCCTTTTTTCTCGGACCTTCTGATATTCTTTCTTCTTGATTTATGTATTGATTTAAAAACACCCTCAACATCCTTATCCAGATTGATCTCAAAGTTAAGACCATCGCTTTGCTTATAGCCATTTGATTTGTACAGATTCTCCAGAAATTTGTTTTTGTTCGTTTTAACTATAGTATACAGCGCTTTTCTTTTAATATATATGTCATAATATTTTATAAGAAAGTCTGCTGCTTTTTTTCCTTGCTCAGACCCCTCATACAAAGGTGCATTCTCTATTATAGATATGGAAGTCAGGGATTTTAGAAAACCTTTAGATTCCATTTTAACTACCATGCATGCAAGGAGTTTTCCTTCCCCATCTGAAACCGCAAGCCTAATCCCCCCCATATTTCGCGTCTTGTTATATACATCGGCCATCTCATACTTTTGGAAAATATCAGAGTGGTTGTTATTATCTACAAAATCGTTCCATTTTTCTTTGCTTGGAGAAATTAATTCAAAATTCATTTTGCAGCTTTCAGTTTAAATTCTGTCTTATTGAAAATTTGTCGATGAACAAATAGAGAATACAGGTCATTTAAATATTTATACTAGGCTTCATAGCCATTTTTGACCATTTTTCGGGAAGGGTTTTTTTATCCAGATATTCGGGAGATTCGCCCAATCATTACAGTTCTTGCAGACTGGAAGCTTGTCAAATTCTCCGTTAAGATGCATCTCACGATATTTTCTTATAGTATAACCATTCCATATCTCAGCAAGGCTCTGTTTATTTACATCTCCTATGATGCCGTCTTCACTGTAGTCAACACAGCAAACTGAGACCCTGCCATCCCAATTAATGCTCGGGAAATTCCAAAGATAATTGCATGGGTATCTGGAGCGTTTTACTGCATGTTCATCTTTCCTCACTCCTGTCCAGTTCAAGAATGGCCTTACCCTTACCACCACATCTTTATCATTCCACGTCTGATAAAAAAGCGGGACATCGTTCTGGGCTACTTCCATGTCTATCATTTGCACGGTAACAACTGGATTAGAAGCATTTAGTTCTTTTTTTATTTTTAAAAAATTGTTAACATTTTCAACCACTCTTTCAAACTTATCCGAGTTAAGGAGTTTTTTGTAGGTCTCTGGGGTTGCAGCATTAACACTCATGTTTATTGTATCCAACCCTGCATTTATGATTTCAGCAGCTTTTTTTTCGTCAAGCAGTATTGCATTTGTACTCAAGTTTATGGTGTTTCCAGGATGTGCCTTCTTGGCATACTCTATCATGGCTGGCAGTTTAGGATGCAACAAAGATTCCCCGTCTTTGAAGAATGAGAAATGCCTTCCACCATAATTTGAGCTCTCATCAATTATTTTCCTGAATAAATCAAAATCCATATATCCTATACTTTTACTTGACTCCAGCCTAGGACAAAAACTGCAGTTGACGTTACATGCGTTTGTCGGCTCTATATTGAAACTTTTGGGAAAGGTTAAGTCTATGCTTTGGTTCCTTTTTAAAAGGGAGGATACTCTGTTATTAAGGACTAGCGAACCTATTTTTTTAAGAGTAGGGTATTTCCTGATAAACTTCACTAAATTTATATTCATTTTGACATCACCATGATATTACTTAAGGAAAATTTTGAGCAGATTGATATCTTTAAATAGTAAATAGTTTATAAAGTTTTCTAATTTGCGTTAAGTAAGATTAAGTGACAAAATAAATGATGCCAAATATTCAAGATTAGTTTACAACACACAATAGTTTACTTAACCCTAATTTGCATACGCGTACAAAATAAAGATCGGTTTAGGCATTGAGTTTAAGTAATAGCTCATGAATCATTTTATCCAATTCGCCACATAAATCCAAAGCTTTATTTATATCAAAAGCAGATATTTGTACATAATTCTTTTCTTTGACCATATTTAATTGGGCTTTAAGTTCTTTTAAGCTTTCTATGGATGTATTAATGTATTCTCTGAATTCTTCTTTACCTTTTTTTTGCCCTTCAGCTAAATTAGAAGAAATGAAGATGGCAGTTCTTGATAGATGAGATTTAAACATAAAATCGTCTCCCCTTGGCAATCCTCTGCAAATTTTGTATATTAGGCTAACCAAAACTTCACTTTTATTTATTATATCCGACTCTTCTTCCATTTTCAAACAATTTTGCTATGTTGCCTAAAGTATTAACATAAGCATTTTTTCTTTTAATGTAGTCTAATATCTGTATATATAGTTTTCCCCATCCCCTGAATTCAGGCTCGTAAAAAACACGCTGGTGCCAGTT
Organism: Candidatus Woesearchaeota archaeon; assembly: GCA_018303645.1. Taxonomy (GTDB): domain Archaea; phylum Nanobdellota; class Nanobdellia; order Woesearchaeales; family GW2011-AR4. The sequence goes on along the minus strand of JAGVXR010000056.1, from coordinate 20,019 downwards.
AAAGGTTATTAATGTTGACTTCTTTTCGGCATCGTCTATAAGTTTTTTTATCTTTTGCCATGCCTTTTCATAAGACTTGGACTGGTTGAAAAGGACAGCATCCATAGCATTTAAAGGTATTTCAAGCAATTTGCCATAATAAAATGGATAGTACTTGTTATTTTTAAATCCTACTTTTTTAGTGCTTCCAAATGAACTATCATAAATAAACCCCAATTCTTCCAAAATCTTTGGAGTTTTTTGATTGAAATTGAGAAAATGCTGCCTGTTTCCTATTACTTTTTTCTTTAGTATAGACTCTAGTATTTTTTTTTCTTCTTCCAAATATTTTTTATTGTTATAAGACAGATAGCTTCCATGCAGCCCTATTTCAAATCCTTCCCTATCAAGTTTTTTTATTATGTTTTGTATTTTATTGTTTTTTATGTGATAATAAGGATCTTTAATGTGCCTTCTTTTTGCGCAAAAGAAAAATGTTGATTTAAAGCCGTAGCTTTTTTCAATTTCCATAATATTTTCAAACTGCCAATAAGGATTTTCTCGTGTAATAAAGTTATAAAAAGGGGATAGTGAATTTTTAGGGTTTTGCTTTACTTCTTTAAGCAAGCCTACTAGATTATATTTAAAGGGGACATCGACATCATGGCTAAGGCAGGCTGCAAATTTCCTGTTTTCTGGCCATTTAATGCTAATTTTTTTCTCCATCGTTACAAATGAGGCATAAATGTCAGCCGCAAACAAATCCATTTTGTGGTTTATTGAATTTTTTCTGCATAAATTTTTCCCCATTTGATTTTGTTCCATATACGCTCATGGACATAATAAAAAAATATCTTGGACAATACTTCTACAAAACCTACACCAAGAGAAATTATAAAATTGCCTGTAAAGATGAATACTATAAATATGGTCACTACAGTGGCAAAAATTCTCCAGCTTACCGCCTTTAGTATGCTCCTAATATGATATTCTTCCATTTTTTATATCATTTTTCCAGTTATTATATTATAAAAATCTGTTGATTTTGGGTTTTTTATTCCAAAATCTTTATTTGTTGACCAAAAGCCATTGTTTGAATGGTCTCCAAACCTGCCAATTGCCTCCATGCCATGGTCGGCGAAAATAAGGACATTGCCTTCTGCCATTTCTTTTGTTTTTTTTGCTATTTCATCAAGCTCTTGATAAATCATCTTCATTTTTGACTTAATTCCAAAACTCAAATGACCTACAACATCAGCAAGCCCAAAGTAGCCCATGACTACATTATAATCTTTCTTAAGGGCCTCAAAAAACTCTTGCTTTATTTTTTTGTGGTGTGTAAAAATAAGTTTATCATAGTCTTCTATGCTGATTTTCTTATCGAAGAACTCCTTCAAGCCCTGCCTTTCCTTCTTATGTTGCTCTGCATCAAAACAAAATCCAGGCACGTCAATTGCCTTAAAGTTTTTGAATTTTGAGAATAAAGTTTTTTCAATAGGGACTTTGAAATCCCAGAAATCTTTTTGTGACAAAACCTCTTTTTCCATATTTTTCCCAGAAATGAAGCTTGACCATATAACCAAGGTTCTCGGCTTTTCAAATTCGCTTATGTCTGTTTTCCCGTAATATGCCTGCTTCAGCTCCTTGAAACCAAATTCCTCAACATAATTGTATTCAAGACCATCAAGCCCCAATATAACCAACATTGTATACACCCACAAATTCTTAGTTTCTAATCAAAATTATGCTCGAGTATAATGCCGCCTGCAATAGCATCGTTGTTTTTTTCAAGAACAAACCTTCCCAGTTCAGCTACATCGTTAAAATTATCCACAAAAACTGGGTTGTCCATTCTTATAATAAGCTCTCCAACCTCCCTTTCCCCAATTTGATCCTGTTTTTCCCTGATTTCCTGCAATGTCGAAGAATCAAATTTCCTTTGGATCTTTTCAATCACGCATTCACTTTCCTTTGTTGCGCATTTGAAGGTAATTCTTTCATTAAGACTTAATGGCTCTTTTCCAAGCCAGAAAACATTTGCCTTTAATTTTCCGGTTTCTTTCAGATTTTTTTCATTCGTACTGCATGCAATTTCCCCCCTTTCAATAAAGTGGTGATCATCAATTGTTACACCAATGCACATTCCGGCACCTGCTTTTGTCCTGACCTCATTGAAAACTTCAATTGAAGCAACTTTTGCCTTTTTCTTTGACGGCATAAAAATTATCTCCTCATACTTGCCTATTTTTCCGGCTTCGACTCTTCCTGCTATAATCCTTTTTCCATTCACAACGTAAACATCCTGGACAGCGTACCTTAATGGCTTGTCAAGCGAAGCAGCAGACACCTTAAAAGTATCAAGACTTTCAAGGATAGTGGGGCCATTGTACCATCCCATATTCTCTGATTTATTTGTAATATTGTCTCCATAATATGCTGAAATGGGGATAATGCAACCTGGGATTATATTTATTAAATTTAGAAAATTTTCAATGTTGCTGCTTATTTCATCAAATCTTCCCTGGTTATATCCAACCAAATCCATCTTATTTATAACAACAATAACCTGCTTTACCCCAAGGAGATGCAAAATGTAAGCATGCCTTTTTGTCTGCTCCATAACCCCTTCTTTTGCATCTATAATAAGAACTGCGGCTTCTGCCCTGCTTGCCCCGGTAATCATATTCTTCAGGAATTCCCTATGACCAGGAGCATCTATTATTACATATCTCCTTTTCTTTGTCTTGAAAAAAATCTGGGCTGTATCAATTGTTATATTATGCTGCCTCTCCTCCTCAAGATGGTCCATTACATAGGAAAACTCAAGTTCCCTTCCAAGCTCCTCGCAGACTTTTTTGATTTCCTCAATTTTTCCAGTAGGCAGGCTATCTGTATCGTACAATAATCTCCCTATAAGTGTTGATTTTCCGTGATCAACATGGCCTACAATCACGAAACTCATAAATTCATCAATTTTGTTTTTTCCATCTTTGTCCGGTGTTTTGCTGTTTGCCATTTTATCACATATAGCCAAGCGCCCTTAACTTCTGCATCATATATGTCTGCTCTTTGTCAAGTGCCCTGCCGGACCTTTCAGCAAGCTTTGTCACTTTCAGCTCTTCGATTATTTTATCTACAGTATCCGCATCTGATTTTATCGGGCTTGTTGATGTCTTGCATCCCAAGCTCCTGTACCTATAGCCATTTTTTGCGAAATAAAGGCTGTTTATTGGTATGCCTTCCCTTCGGATATACATCCACACATCAAGCTCTGTCCAGTCAAGCAGCGGGTGAACCCTTATATGAGTTTCCTCTTTCTGTTTTGATTTGAATTGGTCCCACAATTCAGGAGGCTGGTCCTTGTAGTTCCATCTAAACTGCTCATCCCGTGGAGAGAAATACCTTTCCTTTGCCCTAATGCCATGCTCATCCCTTCTTATGCCCAATATCAATGCCTTAAAGCCGTGTTCTTGGATTGTCATTTGCAATCCTTTTGTCTTAAGCTCCACTGAGCATGCTTCAGTGTCTCCAGGCTTGCATATTACGCCTCTTTTGATTGCCTCTTCATTCCTGCCTACAACAAAATTTAAGCCCCATTTCTTGACCCATTCATCCCTGAAAGCATACATCTCAGGAAACTTATGGCCCGTGTCAATGTGAACAAGAGAAAAAGGAATTTTGCCGTAAAAGGCTTTTCTGGCAAGCCAAACTAAAGTTGTTGAGTCTTTTCCAATTGACCATAGCATGCCGATTTTTTTGAATTTTGCATATGCTTCCCTGATGATGTAAATGCTCCTGCTTTCCAAATAGTCTAGGTGATCCATTTCAAGCTCGTTTTTCATATTATCCGCTCCAGAAAAGTTTATTAATCAAGATACCCTAAGCCTCGGAGCCTTTCCTTTACTGTTTCCTCTTCTTCCTTCGTAAACACAACCCTTTTGTCTTTCTGCTCTAGGCTTGACATTACTTCCCTTAAGATGTAAGTCACATAGCTTGATACAGAATTAAAGCCTGTGCCTTTTATCCTGTTCTTTATTTTTTCCGCTAGTGGTTTTGGTATAGAAACCGTTGTTATATTGGCATCTTTCATTTTTTTCACCCATAAATATAAATATATCTCAATTAAATATAATTGGAATATATTTATATTTATAAAGTTTTCTATTTTATGAGTATAATCAAGAAAAAATTTCAAAATGAAAAATTATAAAAATTACATTAAAATCCCAGATATATATGTCAAAGAGAAAAGCAAGACTTCTTATAATTGGGCTTGATGGCGGAGACCCAGAGCTTATGGAAAAGTGGGTAAATGAAGGAAAATTGCCTACTTTCAAGAAGATTATTGAAAATGGTGTTTTTGGAAGATTAAAATCAACGATACCTCCTGTAACTCTACCAGCATGGCCTACATTTATGACAGGAAAAAATCCTGGAAAGCACGGAATAACAGGCTTCTTTCTCTCAAAAGATGAACTTTCAACGTCTTATAACATTAAAGAAAAAGGGTTTTGGGAATATTTAGAGAGCTATGGCCTAAAATCAATTATCTTGAACATGCCTGCCTGCTATCCTCCGAAAAAAATCAATGGGATTCTTATGTCCGGATTTTTAACTCCGCAAGGAGTTAATCCCTTTAACCCCCCTCAAGTATTTAATGAAGTCAGGAAAAATGTCGGGGATTTTCTTCCGGATCCTCCATCAGAGATAATCAACAACATGCACAAGCCAAAATACTGGAAGAAGCTTGTTGAGAATGTTAAAATCAGATCAAGAGGCTTTGATTATCTGATGGAAAATTATGACTATGACTTGTTTGTTGCAGTTTATGGTGATCCGGATACGGTAGGCCATAGATTATGGGGCAAAAATAATAACAGTGGAATTCTTTTTATTTATAAGGAAGTTGATGTAAATCTTTCAAAGTGGATTGAAAATTTTGATTGTGTTTTTGTTATGTCTGATCATGGATTTGGCGGCATGAAAAAATACATAAGGATAAACCAGATTCTTAAGGAGATGGGCCTGTTAAAAAGGGTAAAAGATGAAAAAGCAAAAAGGCAGGGATTTTTTTTGAGAATCCTGAAAAAATTCAACATAACCCATGAAACAGTCAGCAAGCTGGCAGGTTATCCCATCTTTACGCAAATGGTAAAGGTTCTTCCTGTAAAAGAGCTGGCAAAGATTATTCCATCCACAACAAAAATAATAGACAAGGAAAATACAAAAGCGTATTTCACCCTTTATGAAGGCGGAAGAGGCATCAAAGTTATTGAAAAAAATACTAATAAGAAAAAACAGATAATGAGGCTGATAAAAAAAAAGCTTTTATCATTAAAAGACCCGGAAACAGGAAAAAATATCATAGAAGCTGTTTATTACCGTGATGAAATATATAAGGGAAAAGGGAATATCAAGGCTCCTGAATTAATAATTAGCCCTTCTGACGGTTATAATATAAACCCAGGTTTTGGTCCTAAAGCTATTGCAGATTACCCTAAAGAAGTAGGGGATCATAAGCAGTATGGTATTTTCCTGGCTTATGGAAAGAACATAAAGGAGCATTTTGAGATTGATAATGCTGAATTGATTGACATTGCACCAACAGTAGTTTACACTTATGGATTGAAAGCTGATACTGATTTTGACGGAAAGATATTAAAAAATATTTTCATAAAAAATCCTCCTCCCTATAAATCGGCAACAGGAAAAAGAAAGATATCAAAGAATAACGAGACTGAGAAGGAAAAAGCATCTATTTCAGAGGCAGTCTCGAGATTAAAAATTTGATGAAAATTCTTAAATAAGAATTTTTACTTTGATTTGAAAGCCATTCTTAATATCCCCTTTATATCAAGGCCTTTAATCAGTATAAGAGTTGCAAAATATGCCATTGCTGCAAAAGGGATTATTATCAGAAGATGCAATTTAATCTCCGCCATAAATATTACAACAGCAGCCATTATGACTACTGCGATAATTGGTCTTGCAAGATTCTTTAGTAGAGTAATTTTATAATTATTTTTTGTTATGAAATAATAAAGCATTGTAAAATTTAATGCATTTGTTGCTAATGTTGCGATACTTGCGCCTATATAGCTATACTTTGGGATAAGGAGTATGTTTAGAATTATATTTGATAAAGTGCCTAAACCTACAGAAATTGTATAAAGCTTCTGCTTGTTTATGGCGTTTAGGAAATTCCCAGAAAAAAAGATTAAGTAAGTAAAAAGGAGCACCCATATTAATATCTGAAGAGCAAATACTGAATTTGAAAAGGCGGCACCATAAACAAAAAAGATAAGTTGCTTTGCTATAATTGTACCTCCAACTGCAAGAGGTAGTGCTAGGATGAATAAGTAATATAGTGCATTATTAAAAAGCGACTGGAGAGCTTCTTTTTTATTTTCCCCGAAAAACCTTGACATTGCAGGAAAAAGTGTAACAACAAAAATATAAGCAAATCTTGTGAGCACTTCTATTATTCTGTAAGCTGCATTATACCATCCTGTTGCCTGGTAGTTCTGCATTATAGAAAGCATTACAGTGTCTATTCTAAAGTAAATTTCAAGGAATAGGAGTGTAAACCAGAATGGAATGGAGTGGCTAAGAATTTCCTTTAATTCTTTGAAGTTTAACTTCCATGTGCCAATTTTTTTAACAATTCTTCTAAATAAGAGGGACATAGCAATGAAAGACAGGAAATATCCAATAGCCGCCATGATTAAAAGAAGTACAAGGCTTTTTGTGTAGGTAAGAATGATAAACGCTCCAAGAAGAAAAAATAAACTTCCTATAAGATCGCTTAAAGAGATGTAAATCATTTTTTCATGGGCACGAATAATAGATCTATACACTGCCATGAAATTGTAAAAGAATATTGCTACAGATACTATAGCAACTGAAAGCAAAATCTCTAAAGAACTATCGATAAAAGGAATAACAAGTATGGGTAAAATAAGGCTTGTGAAGGCGAGAATCAGCTTAATTTTGATATACCTCTGAACAAAATAAAATTTTTTCTCGAGATTTTTTGCAACTTCCCTTGTAACATAAGTAGACATACCCAAATCGCTGAAAATCGCAAATAAATTCACAAAAGAGAATACAAAAGCGTACTTTCCTAATCCGACATCACCTAACTTTCTTGAAATTAAGACTATGATAAAAAAAGTGGCAATATAAGTAAGAATCTCTCCTATAGTAACATAGGATATATTTTTTATAATTTTTTTTACATGACTCATTGTATCACTTTTAACTCGTATGCTTATACTATCTGCAATAATATGAATCCTCCGGTAGAGTGCACAGGCCTGAGCAGGCCTGAACCCAATAATTCATTAACTTTGTTGTTTGTCTCATTGCTGCCATGGATTCTTGCAGTCTGGCCATCTACAACAAGGTAGTTATAGCCATTGCCCCTCATCCAGGAATTTATAGCGCCTGCGCTCTCGTTAAATCCAGTACGTTGATAGTCTCTCACGTCATCGCACCAATGGCATATAAACTTATCCAGTCCAAGTATCAAAGCGTTGTTTGAAAATGTAAACACCATTGTTCCGGAAGGTATATTGTCCTTAAACCACATATATCCCTGTATCTCCTCGTTTGATGCCCAGAATGCTCCTGGAGGCCACATGGCTGTATTTACCGTATATTTCTGGACAAATGATGTCATGGCAATGCTGTAAGCTATTAGCCCAAGCATGAGAAATGACGCTGCCTTTATTGCTACTTTTGACTTTGCAATACTGCTGGCAGCCGCCTTGGAAAAATTATCAATCAGGTTTACAGCTTCTCCGGATAATAAAGAAACTGGAATTGCAAGCAGCATCCATGCCCTAAACGGAGACAATTTGATTGGAAATCTCGCGGCATTAACTGCATAAAAAGCAAAGATAAACCACAGCACCATGACAAGCTTGCAGTAATTGCCTTCCTTTAGCATATCCCTGTATTTTATAATAATAAAAATAAGCCCGATGACAGTTAAAATAGAAAGAACAATGCCTATTCCTATTGGATTATTAATCATGTTGACTTTTTTGGCAAAGAGAAAATCAGATAAATTGTATATTCTGTCTCCTGTGCCTGCTATATTTATTACGCTTTGTGTGCCTAAAAAGCTGTTTATCGTGCCTTTCAGGCTGTGAGTCATAATCATCGGCAGCCACCATAACAAGAAAGACAATGATAAGCCTGAAAATCCTGCAAGAGATTCGTACACCAAAAACTTCTTTTGGACTAAAGCCTTTCCAATAAGGTATATTACGAAAAACAGGCCAAAATAAGCACTGTGCGTAGGAGATGAAGTTAAAGTTGCGGCAATAACTATTGCTGCCGCTATAAACCATCTTTTGTCATCTTTAATTTTTTCAGCTGCATAAAACGATGCAAAGAACAAAGGCATCGTCAAGGCTATCGACCATATAAAATGGCTCAAGTAGGCAGGGACTGCAAACAGGGCAAACGTCGCAAATAATGCCTTTTTTGAACTATTTGTAAATGTTTTTGCAAAAAAATAGAAGAATACTATACTTAATGACACAATCAGTGCATTGAAAAACTTGAGAGTCCAGTAAACTGAGTTGTTTGTCTGGTGCAAAATTCCCATAAGCATGTCATATGCTGGTGGGTAGGGATCCATGTAAAAACCATTTCCAGCTCCGGCAAAAACAGTTTTCTCAACGGACACATACTTTACTCCCATGGCATGGCTCCAGGAGTCGTCATCCTCGAGGTAAGGGTATGCGAATGCCCCTTTTTCGTACATATAAAGAGAAACAAAAAACAAGACAAGCATGAGCAATGGGAAGATGCTTATTGAAATTTTTTTAACATCAAAAATGATTCTTTCTTTCTTAAAATCCCTGTAAATTTTGGTAAAAACCAGCAAAAGGCTTATTGATAAGAATATTCTCCAGTCCAATGGAATCCTAAGAAGGTTAAGCAGAAGGCCAAATGCAAGCATTGCCCCTAAGCCGGTTCCTATTCTCATTAGGTTTCGTTCAAGAAAATCTTCCGATTCCCTGACTAATAAGCCCAATCCAGTGCCAAATCCCCAAGTGTATAAAAAAAATAAAATTATGCTTAATATAGGCATTGTAACCACAATGTAAAGAAATAAGGTGTATATAAAAATCTTACTTTTGTAATAAGAATTCCACGTGCCATGTTAAAAATTCGCTTAAGAATGGCATTTTTGCAAAATTTACAGGGAAATGCCTTGTTGAAATGCTTATTATCTTCAAGCCGCTTTCCCTGATAAGCCTTTTCGCATTGCTTATTGTCATTATGTAAAGCCCCCCATACTCATCGTTATAGGAAGAATAGCTTCTTACTTTATACAATTTTCTTGCCAACCTTATTGCCATTTTCTCCCCCAGATAATGAAATGGCTTAAACTGGTGGGCTCCGACAGGGCTCCAGAAAGGAGGGAAGCTTAGGTAGCATATGCCATCTTTCTTTAATACCCTTTTTATTTCCAATAACAGATTTTTAGGCTCTTTTAGGTGCTCAATGATGCTGGAACAAAAGACCATATCAAAACAATCGGGCTTAAATGGGAGATTTTGCGCGTCTGCATTGACAAATCTTTTATTATTCACAAAAAGTTTTTTGCAATCCATATCCAAAGAAACCGCATACGCTCCATTTTTCTCCAGTGCGTAAGAGTAGCCTCCTCTTCCGGCACCTATATCAAGGATTTTTGAATCTTTTAATTGGATATTTTTTCTTTTCAGCGATTTTATAACCATATCTGCCTGGAATTTCTCAAAGTTAAAATAATCTCTTTCAGATTTATTTCTAAGCTTGCTAAGCTTATAAAATTCCACATAATCTTTTATTGGCATCTTACAGCAACTTTAGTAAAAAAAGGATTAAAACACGCTCCCTGACACAGAAAGGTATTTAAATAGTTTATTATTTTCAGGCATTATGAAAATTATTGTCACAATACCAACATACAATGAAGCAGAAAGCATTGGAAAGCTGATAAAGGGGATAAAAGCAGTTATGGGCGGCGGCAAATATGACTATAAAATTCTGGTTGTGGATGACGGGAGCAAAGATAAAACTGCAGAAATTGCAAAAAAATCCGGGGCTATTGTTTGCCTGCACCCTAAAAATTATGGCTTAGCCGAAACTTTCAAAACCGAGATTAAAAAATGCCTGGAATTAAAGGCTGATGTTATAGTCCATATAGATGCTGATGGTCAATATCTGCCTAAAGATATCCCTAAACTGATAAAAGAGGTTGAAAATGGCAATGACCTTGTTTTAGGCAGCAGGTTTAAAGGCAAAATAGAGCATATGCCATTGGTAAAGAGAATGGGCAATATTGCGTTTTCCAAAGTAGTATCCAGAATAACAAGGATTAATGTAACTGATGCGCAAACAGGTTTCAGGGCATTTACAAAAAAGATAGCCCAAGAAGTTCCCATTATCTCAAACCATACCTATACGCAAGAGCAGATTATAAGGGCTGTAAAGCAGAAGTTTAAGGTTAAGGAAGTTCCAATTTATTTTGCAAAAAGGGATGGAAAAAGCAAGCTTGTAAGGAATCCATTCGAATTTGCAGCAAAAGCGTGGATAAACATCCTAAGAATTTATCGTGATTTTGAGCCATTGAAGTTTTTTGGCATTGCGGGCGGCTTTATCTTCATTATAGGGTTTCTGATAGGGCTGTACTTGGCATTTTTGCATTTTACTTCAGGAATAGTCGGGCATTCCGCCCTGATAATGCTTGATATCTTAATTTTAAGCATTGGCTTGCAGATAATAATTTTCGGATTTTTGGCTGATATGTACAGAAAATAGGGATTTTATTGTCGATCTTTGAAAAAGCCTATTGTTTTATTAAGGCCTTCATCTAAGCTTATTTTTGGCTCCCATTTCAATTTGCTTTTAGCAAGGCTGATATCCGGGCATCTTATTTGAGGGTCATCTTTCGGCAATTTTTTAAATACAATTTTGCTGCTTGATTTTGTTGATTCTTTTATTATTTCAGCTAATTCTAAAATAGTTAATTCCTGAGGATTCCCAAGATTGACAGGATTGTCAATGTTAGATTTCATTAGCCTGAAAATCCCCTCAATCAAATCTGAGATGAAGCAAAAGCTTCTTGTTTGTTTTCCGCTGCCGTAAACAGTAATGGGCTGATTTTTTAAAGCCTGGGCTATAAAATTCGGGACTGCCCTACCATCGTTTTTTCTCATTCTTGGTCCATAGGTATTAAAAATCCTAACAATTCGCGTATCGAGCTTGTGAATCCTATGGTAGGCTATTGTTAATGCCTCTGCAAATCTTTTAGCTTCGTCATAGCAGCCTCTTGGGCCGATAGGATTTACGTTTCCCCAGTAAGTTTCTGGCTGCGGCTTTACTAAAGGGTCTCCGTAAACCTCTGAAGTTGAGGCTAGCATGTATTTTGCCTTTTTTGCCAGCGCCAAGCCTAAAGTATTATGCGTTCCCAGGCTGCCTGCCTTCAAAGTCTGGATTGGTATTTTCTGATAATCTATTGGAGAAGCAGGGCTTGCAAAATGCAAAACATAGTCTAAATCCTCTTCTAGTGTTATATGCGCACTTACATCATGATTAACCATTTTAAAATCTTTATTTTGCCTTAAATGATTAATATTTTTTAAATTTCCGGTGATTAAGTTGTCCATGCATATAACTTTAAACCCTTTAGAAAGCAGAAAATCACATAAATGAGAGCCTATAAAACCAGCTCCCCCTGTCAGCAAAACATTTTTCATGAGAACGTAGATTTTTGAGGTATATATAAAGCTTACGTACTTTTTACAGGCAGGATAAACGAAAGATTTATAGTTAAAATATCATTTCCTTAAAGCAATAAAATGCAGAAAGTTATAGACTATTTTTTTAGGAATCCGAGATTTTTTCTGATTTTCAGGAATAAACTCCAAAATAATCTTATTTCTGAGAAGAATGTTATAAGAAAACGCATTAAACTCAACAAAAATTCGAAAATGCTGGATTTCGGGTGCGGAACCGGAGATTTTTGTTTGCTTTTTGATATGTCACAATATACGGGAGTGGATATAGATGATAAGTTTATTGAATTTAATAAATCCAGATTTAAGGGTTATAATTTCATTAAAGTAGAAGAAGGCAAATCTTTGCCATTTAGAGGCTCATATTTTGACAAAATACTGGTTTTTGGCGTCTTGCACCACATTAGCGATAACAGCATCAAACAAATTCTAATGGAGCTTAATAGGGTATTATCTGATTCTGGAGAAGTTCTTCTTTATGATCAATTGCCTTCTGATGAACAAAAAAAATTTTTTGCGAAGGTTTTGGTGAAATTTGACAGAGGGAAATTTTTAAGGGGGAGTGAGCAACTCAAAATTCTTTTGAAAAATCATTTTAAAATCAAAGAAAACTATAAGATACGTTCAGGGCCATATACTTTATGTGTTTTTGTCCTTAAAAAATCATGATAATAGAAAGATTTTTAATGAGCATTTTTTAGGAGGATTTATAATGCTATCAATAGTTATTCCAGCATATAATGAAGAGTCGATTATTAAGCAGACTGTGAACTCCACATTAAAAGAGCTTTATAAGAGTAAGATAAAGTTTGAAATGGTTCTTGTAGATAATGGATCTTCTGATAATACTCTTAAGATATTAAATAATCTCAAGGATAAGAATATAAAGGTGGTAAAATTAAGAGAAAATCAGACTTTTGGTGGTGGTGTAATAGCAGGCTTATCTGCTACGAAAGGGGACTTTGTTGGGATAACGTGCGCTGATAATCAAGTAAATCCATCAGAAATGATAAAGATGTATAATATAGCATTCAAAAGAAAGATGGATTTTTGCAAAGGTGATAGAAGACTAAAATACAAAAAATGGTTTCGAAGATTTGCTTCAAGGGTGTATAGGTTTTTAGTTATAACATTGTTCATGATAAAGATAAAGGATATAAACGGTTACCCAATAATAATGAAAAGAAGTGTTTACGAAGATATAAATCCGCAGCTTAGGAATTGGACCATAAATGTTGAGATGCTCTACAAGGCAAAAAAAAAGAATTATAAAGTAATAGAGATTCCTGTAGAGCATGGAGAGCGCAAGGGGAGCAAGTCCCATGTGGGCTTCAGCGTTATATGGTCTATGTTAGTAGATTTACTGAAATATAGGCTTAAAACTTTGAAAAATGGATGAAAACATACCTGTCGTTATTTTATGCGGTGGAATGGGAACCAGGCTTAGGGAGCAGACTGAGTTCATGCCAAAGCCTCTTGTCGAGGTTGGCGGCAAACCAATTTTGTGGCATATAATGAAAATCTACTCTGCTTATGGGTACAACAATTTTATTTTGTGCCTCGGCTATAAAGGAAATATGATAAAAGATTATTTTCATGATCTTGCGACAAAAACCCATGATTTCGAGCTTAGGATGAAATCGGGGGAAATAAAGATTAATAGGGACAAAAATTCTGTGGAAGATTGGAGAATAACATTCGTTGATACGGGAATGGATGCTACAACCGGAGGCAGGATAAAAAAAATTGAACCCTATATAAAAACAGATTATTTCTTATGCACATATGGGGATGGCGTTGCGGATATAAACATAATGGAGATAGTGGATTTTCATCGCTCAAAAGGCAAGATAGCTACTGTAACGGGGGTGCATCCGCATTCAAAATATGGAGTTATGGAATTAGATAAAGATGACATAGTATTTCACTTTACTGAAAAATCATTGCTTGAAAGCTGGGTAAATGGGGGGTTTTTTGTGTTTAACAAGGACATTTTTAAGTTTATCGATGAAGACCTTCCTTTAGAACAAGATGCTTTGCCTAAAATATCTGAAAAAAAAGAGCTTGCTATGTTCAAGTTTTCTGGAACCTGGTATTGTATGGACACTTACAAGGATTATCTTGATTTAAATAAAATGTGGGAAGAGGGCAATGCCAAGTGGAAAGTCTGGTGAATTTTTATGGTGCATGAAATTATTGAAGAGGATATTGGCGGCTCTGCCATGGAAGTTGAAGATTTTGTGGATAAGCTTGAAGGCTCCAGAATATTGATAACTGGTGCAGCCGGCTTTGTCTGCAGTTATTTTGTGGATTTTATAGAATATCTAAATAAAACTAGGTTTAAGGACCAATGCAAGATTATTGGAGTTGATAATCTTGTAACCGGTGTAAAAAAAAATTTATCTCATTTGACAGAAAGCAAAAATCTCAAGATTTTAGAAAAAGACTTGTCTAATGAAAAAATAATAGAAGATGCTGATTTCATAATTCATGGGGCCAGCATTGCGTCGCCCACTTTTTATAGAAAATACCCAATAGAAACAATGGATGTGAACGTGAATGGAACAAGAAACATGCTAGAGCTTGCAAGAAAGAAGGATGTAAAAAGCTTTTTGTTTATAAGTACGAGCGAAGTTTATGGGGATCCGCCTATTGAGTTCATCCCGACAAAAGAGGACTTTAATGGAAATGTTTCATGTATTGGCCCTAGGGCATGCTATGATGAGTCAAAACGCTTTGGGGAAACGCTTTGCATAAATTATAATAAGATTTATTCTGTTCCTGTAAAGATAACCAGGCCTTTCAATTTTTACGGACCCAGGCTGCATTTAAATGACAGGAGGATAATCCCGGATTTATTAAGGGACGCGCTTAATAATGATGACATCAAGCTTTATAGCAACGGAAAAGCAACACGAAGCTTCTGCTATATATCAGACGCTGTGGCAGGGCATTTTAAAGTCCTATTATCAAATTTTAATGGGGAAGTCTTTAATGTGGGAAATGACCAGGAAGAGATAAGCATGAAAGAATTGGCAGAAATGATAATTAGCCTTACCAATAAAAAGCTTAAAATCTCATATAAAAAAAGTGAGGATAAAAATTACCTTAAAGATAATCCGCAAAGAAGATGCCCAGATATAACAAAAATGAAGGTGAAACTGAACTACAAGCCGAAAGTTAATTTAAAAGAAGGCTTATCCAGGACAATAAGGTGGCATAGGCAAAATATGGGCTCTTAGTTTTTGGATGATTTAAGATGAACATAATAATTGTGGGGGTGGGTTATGTAGGCTTAGTGACTGGCCTTTGCTTTGCAAAGCTGGGACATCAAGTTTATTTCTTTGATATTGATAGTAATAAGATCAACAGGCTTAAGAACGGAAAGTTGACTTTCTATGAGCCTGATATAAAAGAACTTTTGATAGAGACAAAAGATGTAGTTCATTTTTCTGATGAATTGAATGATTTAAATGATTATGAGATTATTTTTATATGCATAGGCACACCAACAACAGGAAATGGCATAGATCTCAGTTATGTAAAAAAATCAGCAGAAAAGATTGGAAGCTTATTAAAAGAAGGCCGAAGATACCCTGTTATAGTTGTCAAGAGCACTGTCCTTCCCGGAACAACAAAGAATATTGTACTCCCAATACTGGAAAAATTTTCCAATAAAAATGCAGGAAAAGATTTTGGGTTGTGCATGAACCCTGAATTCCTCAGGGAAGGCTCTGCTGTAGAAGATTTTCTTAATCCGGATAGGGTTGTTATAGGAAGTTTTAGCGATAAAGAGAAAAAGATAATGGGTGAGTTTTATACTGCTATGTTTGAAAATGCCGATATTATCAATACTAATCTAACTACAGCGGAAATTGTAAAATATACGTCAAATTCTTTTTTTCCGTTATTAATATCATTCTCCAATGAGGTTGCGAATATTTGTGAGATTGCAGGTGAAAAGGCAGATGCAGAAGAGGTATTGAATGCCCTTTGGCTCGATAGAAGAATAAGCCCCTTAATTGACGGAAAAAGGCTTAAGCCCGGCATAACCCATTACCTAAAAGCCGGCTGCGGTTTTGGCGGCAGCTGCTTTCCAAAGGACTTAAGGGCTTTTATACAATTCTCGAAAAATCTGGATTATAAACCGAATCTTTTAGAATCGATATTGTATGTTAATGATTTCCGGATCACAAATCTAATAAAAAGAGTTGAAGAATCAATTGGAAGCTTAAAAGGCAGGAGTGTAGCGGTTTTGGGCCTTTCATTTAAGCCTGATACTGATGATATCAGGGAGTCACCCTCCATCAAGCTGATTTCAGAGTTATTGATGAGAAAAACAAAAGTCAAGGCGCACGATCCGGTTGCCATAGAGAATACAAAAAAGATTTTAGGAAATGAAAAAAACCTGGAGTTTTGCGATGATGTTTTTGATGCCCTGAAGGGAACAGATGCCTGCTTTGTAGTGACCTCATGGGAAGATTATTTCAAGATTTCTCAAGATGACTTTAAAAAATTTATGAAAGATACTGTGGTTATAGATTGCAGAAGGATATATAATCCAAACAATATGAATAAAATAAAATATATCGGGGTTGGGTTAAAAGATGATTTTGAAAAATAAAAATGAAATAGAATGCAGAGTGTGTAACTCGAGAAATATGTTCAAATTTTTGTCATTAGGGCCAACCCCTCTTGCCAATAAGTTCATTAAAAAAGAACATTTAAATGAAGAAGAAATTTATTATCCGCTTGATGCCTATTTCTGCGAGGAATGCTTTTTTGTGCAGATTGGCTATGTTGTTAATCCCAAGGTTTTGTTTGAGAATTATATATATGTCTCTTCAACCTCTGAAACACTGAAAAAGCAATTCAAAGAATTTGCTGATGATTTAAAATCCAGAATAAAAAAAAATTCATTTATTGTTGAGATAGCCAGCAACGATGGCACATTGCTGAAAAACTTCTATAGCTATAAAATTCTTGGCATTGAGCCTGCCTCAAATATAGCTAAAATTGCGATTGCTGGTGGTATTCCCACGCTTAATAGATTCTTTAACATTGAGACTGCAAAAGATATAGTAAAAAAATACGGAAAAGCTGATGCAATAATAGGCACAAATATTTTCGCCCACATCTCTAATTTGAATGAGTTTATAGAGGCAGTTAAAATTTTGTTGGATAAGGATGGATTTGCAGTTTTTGAATCACCATACCTTGCTGACCTCATGGAAAAGATGGAATTTGACACAATCTATCATGAGCATATTTATTATCTGGCTATAAAGCCACTGATTTCCCTCTTTAAAAAGCATAGTATGGAGTTATTTGATGTTAAAAGGACAAAAATGCATGGCGGCTCTATAAGATTTTACGTCACTAAAGGAAAATTCAAAAAAGAAAAAAGAGTCAGCGATTTAGTATCATTAGAAGAAAAATTGGAGCTTGGTAAAAGAAAGGCTTATGAGGATTTTTCCTCTAAAGCGCTAAAGCTTAAGGTAAAACTTAATGATTTATTGGGCAAATTGAAAATGTCCGGAAAAACCATAGCAGGCTATGGCGCTCCGGCAAAAGGCAATACATTGCTTAATTATACTGGCGTGGGAAATGAAATCCTGGATTATATTGTGGATAAAAGCCCATTAAAGCAAGGACTTTATACTCCTGGAAAAAGAATCCCTATTTTTTCCCCTGATGCAATTCTAAAAAAAAGGCCGGATTATATATTAATCCTTGCATGGAACTTCGCTGATGAAATAATGAGGCAAGAAAGAGCATACAAAGAAAAAGGCGGCAGATTCATAATACCTATACCTGAGCCGAAAATAATTTAAAAAAAGAAAATGACAAAAACTCCATTTTATGCTATTCTTTACCTTGTTGTGCTTACCA
Organism: Candidatus Woesearchaeota archaeon; assembly: GCA_018303645.1. GTDB lineage: Archaea > Nanobdellota > Nanobdellia > Woesearchaeales > GW2011-AR4. The sequence goes on along the minus strand of JAGVXR010000056.1, from coordinate 2,347 downwards.
TATTTTTTCTTTTGTCGGCTGATTTTTACCTCAAGAAGGGCTTTTATCCTCCATCCAGCGACGAGTTTTTGAGTAATCCGTCGAAGTATGCAGGACAAAACACAAAATTTACCGGATCTATTATAAATATTACGGCCAATAGTTTTTACATGAGAGTCAACCAAAAGCCTATTAAGATTCATTATCCCGGCATGGAAAAACCAAAATTCGGGCAAGTTTATACATTGGTCAGGCTTAACCATGATGGCACAGCTACCGCTTTGCAGGTACATAATCTTTCATATAATTACATAAAGTACATTCTTTCATTTTTTGCTTTCATCCTATTTCTTTTTATTTTTTTCCGGGAGTGGAAGCTTGATGGGTGGAGGTTTGCTGAAAATGCCTGACTGGCTTTCACACATAATTATTGGATTGATATTTGCCGAGCTTTTTAATATAAACAAAAAGGGACTAGTTGTATTAGGCTCGCTGCTGCCGGATTTCATTGTAAAAATCAATTTGCTTCCTGCTTTTTTTCATGTGAATGGTAGCTTGATTTTTATCGCCTGGTTATACCATTCTCCAGTTATGGGAATAATAATACCCGGACTTATTGCGCCATTATTTAAGTATAATTGGAGAAAAACATATCTCTTTATTGCATTGGGTTTTATGCTGCACCTTGTTGCAGATAGTTTTACAAAGCATTACAATGATGGAATTCTGCTTTACCCGTTCTCCAATGGTTTCTTTTCTTTTGACGTTTTCTGGCCAGAGCAGTACTGGGTAATAACAATCGCTTCCTTAGCTGTTTATTCCATTATTAAACTAGTCAAATATAGAATTTCGACCAAAAGCCCAATTTAATTTTTTAAATAAATATTTATATTCAAATAACAAAATTATTGCAAAAACAATTGAAAAAATGAGAGTATTGGTAATTGGTGCTGGAGGATTTACCGGAAGCTACCTTTTCAGCATAATTGGAAGGAAGCATGAAGCTATAGGGACATCGACACAGGATAAATCTTTTAGAAAACTTGATTTGGCAGAATTCAATGAGACCAGTAAAATTTTGAAAGAAATCAAGCCAAATGCCATATGCCTGCCGGCAGGCATTACAAATCTTGACTATATTGAAAAAAATCCAAGCAAATCCAGAAAAACTAATGTATTAGGAACAAAGAATATCGCTGATTACTGCAAGGAAAACAAATGCAAGTTAATTTTCTTTTCTTCCGATGCTATTTTTGATGGAAATAAAGGCCCTTACCTGGAAAATGATGCACCTAATCCCGCAAGCGAATATGGAAGGCAAAAGCTTGAAGCTGAAAATTTAGTTAAAGAGCTTGATGATTTTATAATTATAAGAACGAGCAGCATTTATGGGTGGAATAAAAGAAAGCTGAATTTTGTCTCAAGGCTTATTGAAGAGCTAAGGAATGGCAAAGAGGTTAAAGCCCCTATAGACCAGTTTTACACTCCCACATATGTAATTGACCTGGCTAATGCCTCTCTTAAGCTCATCGAGAAAGGTATAATAGGGATTTATAACATATCCGGCCCGGATTTTATAAACAGGTATGATATTGCCGTTAATGTTTGCAAAATATTTCATTTTGAAAAGAAGCTCATTATCCCCGTGAAGTCTTATGATTTGAAGCAAACAGCAAAAAGGCCCAAGTATGGCGGCCTTATAAGCAAAAAAGCTGCAAAAGAGCTTGGCATGAAATTTAAAGGGCTGAAAGAAGGTCTTAAGGGCATGCGCAGTATGCAAAATACTTAAAAATAACAACTAATTATTTGCACTCAAATGAAAATCCTAATATTCACAAGCAGGTACACTGCATCAAGGGACATAATAGGCGAAGATTTTGGAAGGCAGGTAAGGCTTTTCGAGCAGCTGAGGAAATTCGGTCATGAAATAGATTTTTTCTGCGCTGACTACAAAAAGCTTGAAAACAGGAATGCAAAGCTGCACGGAATTGATGTTTTTATAAGGCCATTTAATGCCGTAAAAATATTTTCATTGATTTCAAATTTAAAAAAAATCATCAATAAAAACAATTACGATTTAATGATAGCCACTTCTGATCCTTTATGGGGCATTATAGGGTATTTTATAGCGAAAAAATACAAGATAAAATTCGTTTATGACGTACAGGACAATTATCTGGTTTACAAGAGCTACAAGATTCCTTTTTTCGGATTCTTTGAAAGGCGTGTGACGAGAAATTCAGATCTGGTCATGGCCGCAAGCAATATTCTTGCCGAGAATGCAAAGAAGATAAGGAAAGGGAGAATTGCGACAATACCCAACGGCGCCGATTTAAGAATTTTTAAGCCATTAAATAAAATAAATTCC
>JAGVXR010000057.1 GCA_018303645.1 Candidatus Woesearchaeota archaeon | reverse complement strand
GCAGACTTTCCTCATAGAGGAAAGCAATGTGGGATTTCGCATTGCTCAATCCCACGGAACGATGGCAGAATGATTGAAAGTCTCCCCCGCGGCGTATTTTAATTAAAATGCGTGAAACAAAACATACTGGCGGATTGATGGAGTTTCATTATCCAAAAGATTACAAAACTGAACGCACAGAAGCAGATGAAATGCGTAGTAAATCCATAAGGGAGTATTATGAAAAAGAAGCAATAAAAAAAGAAAAAAATCAACATACATTTCTTATTATAGTTGTAAGCTTGGTATTAATTTTGTTAATATTAAAACTTATTAAATTCATTTAACCTATAAAAATTTTCCAAAATGCCCACCGCAACAGAGTTGGAAAGAGGAAATTACTTCATCTACAACAACGAGCCAGTCAGGGTTCTGAGAAGGGAAGTTATTGTTGTAGGCACTCATTCCCACAGCAAGCTGAAATTCTACATTCAGGGACTGAGGGAAAAAGGCGAGCGAACAGTTACCTTCCAGCACTCGGACAGGGTTGAGAAGATGGAAATAGTGAGAAAGCAGGGGCAAATCATTTCAAAATCAGGAAATAAAGTGCAGTTAATGGATGCTGTCAGCTATGAAACATTGGACTCAAATCTTCCCCAGGAATTGGCTGATGAGGTCAATGAAGGGGACAGCGTTACATTTGTGGATTTGAACGGAAAAATCGAAATACTGGATAAAAGATAGATTTTTAACCTTGGTTTGCTTTTTCTGTAGTATGTCCAAGAAAATTTCATTAAAGCAGTTCCTGATGAAGTCAGGAAAATTCAGCAGGGTGCAGGACTGCATTGAAGCAATAAGAAACGGCAATGTTGCAGTAAACAATGAAATAATAGTAAATCCAAATTATTTTTTCAATCCGAAAAAATCACTGGTAAAGATAGGAAATGAAAAAATAAGGAAAATCCCAAAGCTTTACTTTCTTGTCAACAAGCCCTCTGGCTATCTGTCCCAAAAGGCGGAAAGCGAGAAGACAATTTATGACTTATTAAAGAAATTAAATATTTCAAAAGAGGAAGCCCAGTCATTGTTTGCAGTCGGGAGGCTCGACAAGGACACAGAAGGGCTGATGATAGTTACAAATGACGGCAGGCTACCAGACAAAATAATGCAGCCCGGGAATGAAATTGGCAAGAAATATTATGCGATTCTTGAAAAGCCTGCTGACAGAAGCAGGATAAAGCTGTTGGAAAAAGGCGTAAAGATAGAGATTGACGGCGAAACATGCACAACAAAGCCATGCAAAATCAAGATTGTCAAAGAAAAGGAAGTTTATATATCTGTAATTGAGGGCAAAAAAAGGCAAATCAGGAAAATGTTTGAATCCATTGGCAACAAAGTTGCTTACCTGAAAAGGGTTTCAATCGGAGGGTTGCAGCTGGGAAATCTGAAAGTCGGCGAAATCAGGGAAGTAAGCAAAGAAGAAATAATGGAAAAACTTGAATTTTGATTATTTCAGTAATGTCAAAAACTGCCAAGAATGATTACATATAGTGGCAGTTTTTGAGCATGCTCGGAAATTCTTAAAAATTAAAATAAATAATAGAAATTTCCGACACGTTTATAAATCAACTTCTATTCTAGTTTTTTATAGCGGGGTAGGGCTTTTACGGCCTTAGCTGACCGTAAACCTAAGAGTGTGCCCGATGATTTCACTAGTGTTCTAGTGGAAGCGGAAGGCTCATAAGCATTTCTGAGGCACCCATAGGTCGTTGGTTCAAATCCAGCCCCCGCTACGAGGACTGGGAGTTAAATACTCTCGGTTTTCTTTTATTTTCTACCACTGGACATCTTCGGCTGAATTATTTAAAGGAATCCTGTTAATACATAATAAAGTGAATTAAAATGAAGATTTATCTTGTCGGAGATAGGGGAGCAGAACACAATTCTGTTTATTCTACCCATAGAACTTATGACGGCGCATTAAAGGCATGGAACAAATTAAGATTAGAACTGCTTAAAAGTGCAAAATCTCATCTCAAAAATAATAAAACAACTGACAAAGAAATGTGGCAAAGGATAATCAGTAACCTATCATGTGAAGACCCTAAGAAAATTGATAATTATCCACATGAAACGCCCTATATTAGGGACTGTACATTGATACATTAAAAGAAAAAAGAATGGCTGAGTCCAGCATTCCAGACTCAAAAACCAATTGACATCCTCGCGGAATAGGATAAATACAATTCATTTATTTAAAACTTTCTATTCAGCAAAGCCAGGGTGGCTGAGTTCGGCTTAAAGCGCTGGACTTAAGATCCAGTTGATATCCTCGCAGGTATCACGCGGGTTCAAATCAACACGGGAAAATCCCGTCCCTGGCGCTGTAAATCATAGTTTTTCCCAAACATTTTTATAAATCAACTATGCTTCTGTTTTTATGGCTTTAGTCTGCGGGATTGATGAGGCAAGAAGAGGTCCGGTTCTTGGTCCAATGGTAATGTGCGGCGCCTTTATTGAAGAAAAAGAAATGCCTAAATTGGAAAAGCTCAGGCCAAAAGATTCAAAACTATTGACCAAAGAAGAACGCGAACAAATATACCCAAAACTGATTAATGTTCTGAAGAGCTACAAATTATTTATCATTCAGCCTGATGAAATAGACAAGGCAGTCCACGGGCATGATGGACTGAACCTTAACAAATTGGAAGCACACAAGCAGGCAGACATCCTTAATGAATTCAACCCTGAAAAGGCAATAATTGACTGCCCAAGCAACAACATCAAATCTTATCGCCAGCAATTATTAAAATTATTAAAAAACAAAAAGATTGACTTGGTTTTGGAGCACAATGCAGAGCGCTACCCTTTGGTTGCAGCAGCTTCCATAATTGCTAAAGTTACAGGGGACAGGGAAGTTGAAAAATTAAAAAAGCAAATCGGCATTGATTTCGGCTCCGGCTACATGTCAGACCCAAAGACAGTGGAGTTCCTGAAAAATAATTTTGAAAACTACCCTGAATTGTTCAGGAAAAGCTGGTTTCCATACCAGGAACTAGTCAACAAGAAATTCCAAAAAAGCCTTTCAGATTTTACACAATTCCTTAAAGAAGAGCAAAAGCACAAAAGCCATACTCTGGAAGACTTGAAAAAGCTTGAAGACTTTGGTTTTCATTTGAAAAAGCTTGAAGACTTTGGTTTTCATTTTGAAAAACCTAAGACTGAGCATGAACTGGCGATTATGAAAGGTTCCTGCACTGTGATTCTTTACAAGAACGGGAAATTGCTAATTCAAGGAAAGGAAGAGGCAAAGAAGAATGTGGAGAAGCTTTTGAATCTTTAACAAATTTCTTATATCTCACTTGAAACGTTAATTATTTATACTTCAATTCAAATTAGGTGTTTAAATGTCTAAATTTAAAAATTTCGGTATTGCACTAACTTTTACTTTAATCTTCTTTGTTCTTACAGCAATTATTTTTCCGTGGAGTTTGTACCCATTCGATGCCAGAAAATTTGAGCCAGTTCCAATTAGCCCCGATAACCTATCTCGTATCCCAATTATAGAGCTTTATTTAAGAGGTGCCGTAGCGTTATTTCCATGGCTGATATTTTCACCATGGACACTTGTAAGTCAAATGCGGTGTTCAGAAACTGATTGTTTAATTATGTTTCCTATCACTATCTTAGCATCGATTCTTCTATTTTTTTTGTATAGTTCTTTCCTCTATTTTGTTATTAGCCACATTAAATCTCGAAGTGATACTTCTTTACATAAATGGTTTAAATTCTTATTACTTATATGGTTTGTGTTCTTAATTATAGGCGTGATAGTTGTGTATAAAGATTACTTGTCTCCTCCACTAAGGTATAACAAGCTTCTTAACACATTGCAAGATATAAGCAATAAAGAACCATTTCCCTATGGTACAAAGTTTTATGGTTTGACTAGAGGAAGATGTGGGCTCTCTTGTAATGGCTATATTTACAGGTATACTTGGAACGAGCTTGAATTGTTGCTTCGTTACGAATATCCAGATAATTCAAATGAAGCATATGAAATTTTTTTATCATTTTTCCGCTTACCAAAATCAGAACTCTTTACAATGTTTGGATGCAAACAGCCTAATAAAATTATAGTTGATTTATCACGCTGTGATAATTTACCTTACGCTGATGTAAGATACTTTGGATTTATTGATATGCAACATAAAATCCATGCTGAGACTAGCTGGTGGTATTTGGACATAGTACGTAATCCTAATCTTGTTCCTACATTTTTTTCTTACTATGGTAAATCTTAAAATGAATTAAATAAAAAAGAATATTGCAATAAAAGTTCTTTTTCGAAACCTTTATATAAACCTTAAATCAAATTTCCTCCAATGCATGACATAATAAAAAGAGACATCATTGCTGTATTGAGTGATTTAATTGAAATTCTTAAAGTAAAGGAAGAAAGTGATATGGTGCAGATGAAGGAATTAAGCAACCATGTTATACACAATGCAAGCGTTTTCCAGGATGAAGACTCTGTTTCTATCGCTATTTTAATTTACTCACTTTCAAAAATAATTGAAAGGAAGCAGGGGGAAATGGATTACAACAAAGTGTTAAGCATGCTCAATTCATGCATTTTGAACCTGAAAAATAATGACGACAATGGTTTCAGGAAATCAATAAAAAACATGTTCAATTTTATAAGGACAATGGACCAAAAATTGAGATTGTACATACATGAGGTGATTAATCAAGCGCAGATAAAAAAAGGCTGCAAGCTCTGCGAGCACGGCATTTCAATTGCAAGGGCTTCAGAAGTGCTTGGAATTTCCCAGTGGGAGCTGATGCACTATATGGGCAAAACCACAATCATCGACAAATTCAGCGAGCCGATTGACGTATCAAAACGACTGAAGATTGCAAGGAGCCTTTTCACATGAAATCGCTGATATTTGATGCAGGGCCTGTAATAAGCCTGGCAACAAACAACCTGTTGTGGATTTTAGAGCCTTTGAAGAAAAAATTTAACGGCAAATTCTGCATAACAGAGCCCGTAAGGCGAGAATTAGTCGACAGGCCATTGGAGACAAAAAAATTCAAGTTTGAAGCCATCCAGGTGGAAAAATTGATTGAGAACGGCATATTGGAAGTTGTAGACAATAATTTCATAAGGGAAAAAACCCCAAGGCTGCTGAACACTGCAAATGAAATTTTCAAGGCATACAACAATTACATAAAAATCGTGCATTTTGCCGAAATTTCTGTCATTGCCGCTGCAGCCGACTCAAACTCAGATGCAATAGCCATTGATGAAAAAACAACAAGGTTTCTGATAGAAAACCCGAAAATCATAGCCTATATTCTCCGCAAGACATTGCATACGCCTATAAGCATAAACGAAAGTAATTTAAAAGAGTTTAGAAACAATGTAAGCAGCATAAGGACAATACGCTCTGTGGAGCTTGTTACAGTTGCATACGAGCTTGGAATACTGGACAGCTACATAACAAAAATACCTGATGCAAGAAAAAATTTGCTGGAGGGCGTCTTATGGGGAGTAAAGCTGAACGGGTGCGCGGTGTCAAAGGACGAAATAGAGCAGATAGTGAATCTGGAATCAAAATGATGCATGATAATAAATCAGAAACAAAGGCAGAAGCCCCTTTGAATAAGACAATGAACAGCACAAGCCCCACTTTCTGCGTTGCGATGCTCAAGAACGGCAGCACTGTAAAGATTGAAGGGAAACCAGAGGAATTCCTGCAGACGATTAAAGATGCCGACTTTGCCTGGATTAATGTACAGGTGGAAGACTTAAAGGAGGAAGGAAAAAAGGTTGCTTCTATGCTTGGCTTCAACCAAGCAATAATTGACGAGCTTGTCTCGCAAAGGTTTTCTGGCTATGACGACCACACAACAGAGCTTGGATTATTGCTGCCTGCTGTAAGGGTTAATAAGCTTGATGTCGAGATCAATAAGCTGATAATCTTAATGAAGAGCAACCTGATTGTCACAATCCACGGCGAGCATGTAACAAGGCTTGTTAAGTTTGCAAGGTACGCTGTCACTTTCTTCAAGAAGGTGCCAAAAAATTTAGACGATGTTGATAAGATATCACAAGTTTTGATAAGGATTCTTGACGAGAACAACGAAAGGAATTTTGACGGCATCCGTTCGATACAGGAGCAGGGCGAGGAGATAAGCAAGTACCTTATACAGCCTTCTGCGCCGAGGCAGGAGCTTGGAAACGATATATACAAAATGAAGCACGCTTTAATCTCTTATTTGGAGGCTTTATGGGCCACTCTGGATGTTGTGCATTACCTGAGATACGGGGATGCAGAGCTGATAACAGATGATCCGATAATATTGCAGAAGGTCGGCATGCTTTCTACTGACTTGACAAGGCAAATATCAATAAGCGAGCAGATGTCAACTGTTTTGGCTTCTGGGCTAGAGGTTTTGCAGAGCATTTACAACAACCAACTGACCATGCTTAATAACAGGATGTCTATGCTTGCGGTGTGGCTTGCGATACTCGGTACTGCATTTCTGGTTCCAAATACCATTGCAACTGTTTTTGGCACGCCAATTGCAGAGCATCTGGACTGGCACACTCAGTTATGGATAATCATTATTTCGACTGTTTTAGCAGTTGTTTTAGTTTATTGGATTATGAAAAAAAAGGGCTTATTTCCAAAAGTACAATGATTACATAAAAACTTTTATATATCCAACTTTATTCTTTATTGCTACTCACAATAATTATTAGGTTTTGTTGTGAGTGGCAAGATAGCAGACAACAACAATCTTTAATAATACTTGTTGTCTTCTATACTTTTGGGTGGTATGTTTAAAAGCAAGTAAGTAAAAATTATTATATTATTGTTGTTTTTGAACATTACGAAGCCACAACAAATAAACAATAAATATTTGTGGGTGAGTCTATTTTGATTAAAGGGCAGATTATTTCTGGGGATTTTGGCAGGATAATTGCAAGGCAAAAATCAAGCCAGTCAATTGAGATAGGCGAGCTGCTGGTTGCTGACTCAAGCGATGGAAAAATATTATTGCAGGTTTATGATTTGGTTTACGGAAGCCAGATATCCCAGCAGAACCTTGAGATGATTTCAGGAATGAAGCTTGAGGAAAACACAGAGTTTGAGCTTTTTGACGCTAGCCTAAGGAATTACATGCTCGCAATTATGAAGAGCCTTGTTACAATAAAAGATAAAAATGCCTTCATCAGCAAGTCGTTGCCAAAATTTTTTTCTGAAATGAGGGAAATAACGGAAAATGACTTGGCATTTTTGACAAAGCCGAAAAATCCATTATTTTTTGGAAATTTAAGAAGCGGCTCAAAGGTTTTGGAAGTGCCAATATACCTTGACGGAGAGAAAGTATTCTCCCACCACATTCTGATAGCAGGCACAACAGGAAGGGGAAAAAGTGTTTTGGTTTCAAACTTGCTTTGGAATGCTGTCGGAAGGGGATATTGCGGCATTTTGGTTTTGGATCCCCATGACGAGTATTACGGAAGAAACAAGACTGGATTGAAAGACCACCCATATAAAGAAAATATAGTTTATTATACATCTAAAAATGCACCAATAGGCACAAATACTTTAAGGATTAACCTTGATGTTATAAAGCCGCATCATTTTGACGGAGTTGTTGACTTCAGCGATGCCCAAAGGCAGTGCCTTAACCTTTATTACAAGGAATACGGGGAAAAGTGGATTGAAGCAGTGATTCTGGAAAAAGAGCTTGGAATCGGCAAGGTTTTCAAGGATGATACAATTGCCGTAGTAAAAAGAAGACTGCTGTACCTTCTCGACTTGGAGTTTTCCAACAATCAATTGTTCTGCAACGGAGTTTTTCAGTTAAATTCGGGATTTGCAACGATAAGCGACATATGCAGGCATCTTGAGGAAGGCAGGATTGTGATAATTGACACGTCAAATTTTTCAGGGGCGGTTGAACTGCTGATTGGCAGCCTGATAGCAAACGAAATTTTCAACAAGTACAGGAATTACAAGATGAACGGAGTTTTGCATGACAAGCCTGTTATTTCAATTGTTTTGGAAGAAGCGCCAAGAGTTTTGGGAAAGGAAGTGCTTGAAGCAGGGCCTAACATCTTTTCAACAATTGCGAGAGAAGGCAGAAAATTTAAAGTGGGCTTGACAGCTATAACACAATTGCCATCATTGATTCCAAGAGAAATACTTGCAAACATGAACACTAAAGTCATTCTTGGCATTGAAATGAAGCCAGAAAGACTGGCGATTATTGAAAGCGCTTCACAGGACTTGAGCAATGATGACAGGACAATTGCTTCGCTTGATATTGGAGAAGCATTGATAACAAGCAACTTTGCAAGGTTTGTGACTCCGATAAGCATTCCATACTTTGAGGATTTGGTGAAGAAAACGATAAAAAGCAAGGAAGAAGCAATAATGGAGTTTGGGGAGTTGGGGTGAAGGTTATGCTCCCGTACCTGATAAAAAGTTTTTTAAAGGTGAGGTTATTATCTGCAATAATGACGGAGTTATCTGCTAATCGTTGAATAAAAAATGATAAAACCAACAGACTTGGAAATATTGCAAGTAATATCTCGCGACCCAATGGCAATTGACGGGATTGTTGATGGATTAAGACAGGAAAAAGGCATTCCAGAAACTCTTCCAAGAACAATTAATCCCATCAAGATATTGAAAGCAGTCTTTCAAGACATAAGCTTCGAGTATGTACTGCTTTTTGTTTCTCGCATGAAGCGTGAAGGATATATTGAACTAAGCCCAAGTCCACCATCTGAAAAAAGGCAAGAGCCAGTGTATTCATTAACCACCTATGGTTCCGATCATTTGGATGCCATTATATCTGTGCAATCTAATAGGAGAGATATTATCAGGTAGTTAGCCGAGATATCAATCGGAATAAGAATGTCTAATGGTTCCTTTCTATATATCTATATATGTTATATACAAAAACTATATATACTTATTTTGTTATATATGCCTAAAGGGGTGGGCATAGTGAAGACACTCAAGGATTTTTATGAAGAGAAGAAGAAAAAAGCGCATTTATTCCCAAATATGCTTTATGGCTTTTCAAAGCCGAAGCACAGGGAGCCATTGACAGAAAAAGAGCAGGAAACACTCAGCAAGTATGTTCATCAAGTTTATAATCCCAGAATCAAGAAGCTGAAGGAAGCTGACTATTTCATGGAAGAGTTTATGGAGCCCGAAACAGGCGCTTATGCTTAATTTGGGAACTGCACTCCAAATCCCCAGACAGCAAACAACAAGTTTGGGAAATCCGTCACCTTACGAACACTCAAGCATCAGCGAAGATGCCAGTGTTCTTTTCAAAAAAACAACGGAGGTGATGCATTAAGGAGATATGCAGTTCCTGAACTTATCTTT
>JAGVXR010000043.1 GCA_018303645.1 Candidatus Woesearchaeota archaeon | reverse complement strand
ATGCCGGCTACCGCGCTTATCGACAAAATCACAAACCCCAGCTTCTTATTTTCCATTAAATTGAGTTGTATATTGTGAAGTATATAAATTTTTTGGCAAAAAATTGCCGATAAAAACATCAATACCTTTTTAAATATCAACTTTCTACAATTTATTGGGTGTTAAAATTCAGAAAATCAAAACACAAGATTCTTGTAACAAGCGCATTGCCTTATGCCAACGGCCCAATCCACCTTGGCCATCTCGTTGAATACATACAAACTGATATTTTTGTCAGATTTCTGAGATTGATTGGTGAAGATGTTATTTACATCTGCGCAGATGACGCCCACGGCGCTCCTATAGAGATAAAGGCGGCAGAACTAAAAATAAAGCCAGAACAGCTGATTGCAGATGTTTATAAGGAGCATCTTCAGGATTTCAAGGACTTCTTAATCAGCTTTGACAATTATTACACGACAAACAGCGAGGAAAACAGGCAGTACAGCGATTTGATATTCACAAGATTAAAGGAAAAAAATCTTATCTACACAAAAGACATTGAAGTTACATACTGTGAATATTGCAAAAGAACCCTGCCGGATAGGTACGTAAAAGGAAAATGCCCGAAATGCAATGCCAATGACCAGTACGGCGATGTATGCGAAAACTGCAATGCCGCATACAAGACAATCGACTTGATTGAGCCGTATTGCGCAATCTGCAAAAACAAGCCTGTAAGAAAAACCTCAACCCATTATTTCTTCAAGCTCAGCAAATTCGCAAAAAAGCTCGGGAATTGGCTCAATAAAAACAAAAATCTGCAGCCGGAAATAAAAAATTTTGCGCTTAACTGGATAAAAAATGGATTGGAGGACTGGAACATATCAAGAGACGGCCCGTACTTTGGATTCAAGATCCCAGGAGAAGAAGACAAGTATTACTATGTCTGGCTTGATGCTCCGATTGGCTACATTGCAAGCACTGAAAACTACTGCAGAAAGCATGAACTGAAAACAGAGGATTATTGGAACAGCAAAAACTCAAAAATCATCCACTTCATCGGCAAGGACATTGTTTACTTCCACTTTTTGTTCTGGCCTGCAGTGCTGCTTGGCTCAGGGTTTAACCTGCCGGACGACATTGTGGTGCACGGCTTCCTGACCGTCAACGGCGAGAAGATGTCAAAATCAAGAGGCACTTTTTACACTGCAAAGGAATTTTTGCAAAGCTATAATGCGGAATATTTGAGGTTTTACTACGCAAGCATGCTGGGCAAAAGGCTGGCAGATATCGATTTGAGTTTCGAGGATTTAGGCAAAAAAGTAAACAATGAATTAGCTGCGAATCTCGGCAACTTTTGCTACAGGGTCCTTAATTTCCTGAATAAGAACTTTGATGGTGAAATAAGGGATATTGACAATAACAAGCGGCTTATTGGGGATATTGGCAAGCTGGCAAAGGATATCGAAAAAAATTATCATTATTTAAATTTTAACGAGGCTGTCAAGGGCATTTTGCACATGTCTTCGCTTGGCAACAAGTACTTCCAGGAAAATGAGCCGTGGAAGCTCATCGGCGAAAACAGGGAAAAAACCCATAGGATTCTTGGCCTGTGCGCCAACATAATAAAGGACTTGGGCATTTTGATCCAGCCTATTCTGCCCGATTTTGCGTCAAAGCTGCAGCATCAGCTGAATTTAAAGGGCTTGAAGTGGCAGGACATTAATTCGAAGCTCAAAAACCACAAAATAGGAAAAGAAGATATCTTAATAAGGAAAATTGAGGAAAAACAGGCTAAGGAATTTCCGCTGAATCTCAAGGTTGCAAGAATAATTGATGCAAGAAGCCATCCGAATGCAGACAAGCTCTACGTTGTTGACATAGACTTGGGCATGGAAAAACGGCAATTAGTTGCAGGATTAAAGGGGCATTACACAATTGATGAGTTGAAAAACAAAAAAATAATAGTTATTACAAACCTTAAGCATGCCAAGCTGAGGGGCATAGAGAGCCAGGGCATGCTGCTTGCAGGAGACGATGAAACGGATGTAGGAGTTTTAACAGTCAGCGACAGCAATCCCGGCGACAAGGCTTATTTTGAAGGCTATGAAAACTCCAGCAAGGAAATAAGCTTTGATGAATTTTTAAAAATTAATATGAAAATTGAGCATGGCGTGGTTTATTTTGAAGGCAAGGAATTAAGGACTGGCAAGGGAATAGTAAGAGTCGAGAAAGTCAAGGATGGGGCAAAGGTTAGATAGGCATTCTTATTAAATTACGCAAGTGCAAAAACCGAAAAATATATATATATATAAGTAGTTACCTATTAGGTAACCATGAGTACTGAAATCCCGCAATATTGCTTGAGAGCGTATGCATTATTCTTTTCGAAGCACGCCGCAAGAGAGCCATTTAAGCAGTCGGAATTAGACTGGATTGTAAGCCAGAGCATGAAAAAGAAGATTTTTTCCATATTGTTAAAGGCAGGCTGGATTGAAAAAGAAGCCAGAAATTCTTACAAATGCTTGGAGCCTGAGAAAATAGTCAAAGGCTTATTGGAGTTTAAAGTCCCTAAAGTGATTAAGGAAGCAACAAAGCCTTATGCATTCGCCAATTTATCGGCAGTGGAAATATGGTCTGATTACTCATATGTTCAGAGAGGAATAGAAAAATCCCCTTACTTTATCAAGGTGTTGAAGAAAGACTTGAAATATTGGAAGGAATTCTTTAACAGGAGGAACATACCAAATTACGTCAATGAAGGCTCGACAATAGGCGAATATATCATATTAATTCCAGTGCACAGCATAAATGCAGTGGATAAAGACGGCTTGAAAGTTGAGCCATTAAGGCAGGTTTTAAAGACAGCGAAAGATAATGAAATGCACCAATACGCCTATAACTATATGAGGGACAAATATGGAACTGCTTCAGCTTAGGGAAAAAGAGGCTTTTGAAACTTTAAATAAGATAAAAAACTGCAGGTTCGTGCTTATTGGCGGCTATGCGGTAAATGCCTATACTTTGCCAAGATTCTCAGTAGACTGCGATATAGTTGTAGAGGGCGAAACTGCAGCCGCTGAAATAGCAAAAGAGCTTGAAAAAATCCATTATATCAGGGCTACTGACACGGATTTGATGCCGTACCATGAGGATTTTCTCAAATACGAGAAAACAATAATGAAAAATTTTGAAGTGAGCGTGGACATATTAATCAAGAATGTCTCTGACAGGCTTACAAGAGGGATATTCAGCTCAAAATGGGTATTCAAAAACTCTGCTGTCGGGGCGCTTAAAGGAAAAACAATACCGCAGGAGTTAAAGCTGAGAATCATCAATCCAGACGCGCTTGTGGCTATGAAAATTGTAAGCTGCAGAAGCGCGGATATTAGGGACGTCTTCATGCTCATGCCCCAAGTCAAAGATTTGGAGTGGGTTAAAAAAGAAGTGTCTGAAAGATGTGAGTTTAAAAGCCAATTTCTAAGAATCAAGGAAAAGATAATCTCAGCTCAATTTAAGGACAACCTGCAGGGCGTTTACGGGCGTGTTGACAAGATTGCATTTGAAAAGCATAAGAAAGCAGTGATGAAGATGGATAAATAGGTGATGATGCCTGCAGCAGGATTTATTTTGAAAATAATGAATTGAGAACGGGCAAAGAAGTTGTTAGAGTTGAAAAGATTAAAGACAACGCAAAAGTAAGGTAGTCCTAGACATTGTAAACCAATAATGACTGCCTTTTGCTCAGCTTATAGCTGAAAGGCCCGCTGTCCTGTATGACTTTCCCGTTTTTTGCCATGACTTTTGTTGAATCGCCAATGGGCTTTATCGTGTACTCGTAAGCCTCGTCATTTACAGAATAGGCATTTGAAATTCTGGCATTTTTATGCTCGACAACAAGCGCGTCCCCTTTTGCATAATTTCTTGTCACAAATGGAAATATATTGCTGTTTTCCAGCAGTATGATGTTTGAAAAGCCCCTTGCAAGTATTCTGTAATGCTCCTGAATCTTTCCTATGTCAATGGAGTTTTTGTACGGCTTTAAATCTTTCTTGTTGAACGTCACAGCGAGCTCAAATGCCTGCTTTTGGCTTCCTGCCTGCGGTTTTTCCAGCCTTTTCTGCTCAATTTCATTCACGCCTTCAACCCCGACTTTTGACTTGAAATCATAGATTACAGAATTTGTCAGGTAAGTGTCCCTGTCGTCATTTCCAATGCCGAAATAAGTCGTTGTTCCGGCTCCCAGGTAAAGCTGGTTGCTGTTTGCATCTGTTATGAATGCCCCTTCACCTGCAACCGATAGTTTTGTTGTCCCGCCCTTGTCGATGTTGACAAAGCCGTCATTCTGGTAAACAACTCCCATGTTTTCAGAGCCTGTCATGGTGTACATGTTGTTCAGCTTCTTGTCTATGACATGGATGGAGGCATATCTTACTTCAACAACCCCTTCGCCAGGAAGGCAGCTGATGCATTGGGTTGCTCCATTTTTCAAGTCTATTACGCAATTTGGTTTTCCAGCGGATGCGCCAAATCTTTTAGAGTCTTCGGGGCATATCGCCATTCTAGTAGTTCCAGTTGCTTGTGTGTTTAGTGCAGTGGTAATGGCGTTTTGGGCTAGATTGGCGTTGCCTTGGCTATAAGCAACTCCGTCTGGGTCAGCTGCACCGCTTTCCCCTTTAAAAAATCCCATAACAGTTGAGACTGCGCTGTACAATGCTTGAGCAACCCTGACAAATGGATGGCTTGTCAATTCAGCCAGCCAGTAGGCATTCACCAATACTTGTCTCCAAAATGGAACTTCTAATCCGTATTGTGCGCCTGCTGCCCAAATTTCACTATCTGCCAACATGGATATTGGGATATTGGTGCCTAAGTCAAGCGCATTGGTTTTACCAAAATTCTTTATTACATTAATATAGGCTTCTTTGCTTATACCTCCACAACTAAGTGTTTGAGGGCTTGCTAGGTTACTCCCAATTTTCAGATAACAATGATTCATTTCAGTGCAAGGTAGACTAGCATAATCACCGATACTTATTATGTTTGTTTGTAGAGCATTCGCTGTTGTGATACTTGCTTGTATTGAAGCTGTATATGCCACCCATGCTGCCTCGAGACAAGTTTCCCATGGTGGTAGACATAACGCTTCACAACCTTCCACGCATGCGTCCATACATGAATTTAACTCAGCATCACATACCCCTACTGCTGTGTTACATACCCCGCTTGCTGTTGCATCCAATGCTATATATTCTGCTTCACATTTTCCATAACCGCAAGCAACGGCTCCAATGCCGAAGCAAGCTGAAGCAACAAGTGGTGTCGGTCCACACCCCTGCCCACTAACAAACCCCCCGCTAACCACAAACCCAATCACCAGCATTAAAATAAATATTATTTTTCTCATTTTATTAACCAAAACGTTTATATAGTGGATTAACCATGTTAGCATTATGAAAAAGCATAAGCCTCTTATTCCAGCCAATGTTGATCCGATTGCTCTGGCTGATGAAATCAAGGGAGACATGGCTAGTGAATGGCTGAAGAGGAGGGAAAAGATAAAATCTAAACCTCTTCTGGCCCAGCAATCCTGATAGTTCTAAGCCCATTCTTTCTTAGCACCTCATTTATTGTTTCCTTCTTGCTTTTAAGATGTATTCTATTAAAAGTTATTAAGCAATCCGCATCAAAAATAGATGCTACAAGTACTAAAAGCGAGTCTTCACCTTTTATTCCATGATTCATCAATTCCACAATAATTTTTTTATCATCAACATTCATTGATTCTATTCTTTCATCTAAATCCTCATTGCTTATCATTTTGTCGGTAAATTTAAGATAGAAGTCTTCTATGTGGTCCTTAAGCTGGCTGTATTTCCATTTTGATATAAGCTCTAACATAAAGTAGGGTGTTATAACATAAAATTCCTTATTCATGACTCTGTCAATAAATTTGACTGCTAGTCTTACATTTTCTCCTTTTTTATCCCAAATGCTTACTGTAACTATGTCCAAATCAATTATTATCATTTTCATTCTTTTACCTTTATCTTATTCCCAAACTGGAATATATACGGCTCTTTTTCTATCTCGTTTTCCAGGTCAATAACCCTATAGATGATTGTATTGTCATCTTCCGTATAAGCGGTGATGTTGTAATTATTATTGCTTACATCAGTCAGATAATCCCAGTGTATGTACCTGTCCTTGACAACTTCATTCTCGACTATTTTCTGCGCAATCTGGATTATCTCCTTTAATCTTACGTTCACAACAGCTTTGTAATTTGGCTCGAGGTTTTTAACCTGGAAGCCCCTGTTGATGCTTACAGG